>NZ_AKJB01000126.1:0-66849 GCF_000282555.1 Pseudomonas sp. GM102
GCAGTTGCTGCACCAGCCAGTACTCAAATGGCTACGGCCGCACCTTTCGTAAGTGACCAGGCTGAAGCCAAAGGTTTTGTTGAAGACGCCAAGTTCGACTTGCTGCTTCGCAACTATTACTTCAACCGTGACAGGAAAGATGGCTCAACCGATCAGAAAGACTGGACACAGGGCATCTGGGGCAACTTTAGCTCCGGTTACACCCAAGGTACCGTAGGCGTAGGCGTTGATGCATTCGGTTACCTGGCAATCAAACTGGACGGTGGCGACGGCACCGGCGGCACCGGCAACATGAGCCGTAGCGACACCCCAAATGCCAGCGGTCATCGCGAAGTCAACGACAGCCAGGGCAAAGCCGGTGCGGCCGTTAAATTCCGCGTCTCCAAAACCGAGCTGAAAGTCGGCGACATGCAGCCAAGCACTGCTCCGGTGTTCGCTATTGGCGGTTCCCGCGTTCTTCCTCAAACTGCCAGCGGTTTCCAACTGCAGAGCAGCGAAGTCAAAAATCTTGACCTCGAAGCCGGTCATTTCTATTCGGCAACCAGCCAGGACAAAAACGGTCGTGATGGCGAGCTGTGGGCAACCTACGCTGGCGTACAAGCCGACTCCATCGACTACTTCGGTGGCAAATACGGCATCACCGACAACCTGAGTGCATCGCTCTACGGCGCCAAACTGGAAGACATCTGGAACCAGTACTACGCCAACCTGAACTACACCATCCCGATGGGTGGCGATCAGTCGCTTAACCTGGACGGTAACATCTACAACACCAAAGATACCGGTGACGCCAAAGCGGGTGATATCAGCAACACCGCTTACTCCTTGGCAGCTGCTTTCTCGTTCCTGAAAGCACACACCATTACCGTCGCCTTCCAGAAGATCAACGGTGACACTCCGTTCGACTACATCGGTGTGGGTGGTGACCTTGCTTCCACCAACCGCGGCGGCGACTCGATCTTCCTCGCCAACTCCATCCAGTACTCTGACTTCAACGCCCCTAACGAGAAATCTGCCCAGATTCGCTACGACCTGAAAATGGCCGAGTACGGCGTTCCTGGTCTGAGCTTCATGACCCGTTACGTGAAAGGCTGGGATATCGATGGCACCGGCCTGTCGGCTAACAGCGCGTACCGCGACAGTGACGGCAACCCACTGTACGGCGCAGACGGCAAACACAACGAAACCAACTTCGAAGCCAAGTACGTTGTTCAGTCTGGCCCGGCAAAAGATCTTTCCTTCCGCATTCGTCAAGCGTGGCACTTCGCTAACGCCGACGAAGGTGAAGGCGATATCAAAGAGTTCCGTCTGATCGTCGACTACCCGATTTCGGTTCTGTAATTGCCGAAAGTCTGTTCGCGGTAATCAAAAAAAGGCCCATCTTCGGATGGGCCTTTTTTATTGGCTACAGCATTGTGTTTAGCCATCTACTCTGGCGAGCAAGTCTGACCGAAAGGTCAAACATGTATCGAAGACCAATCATTACACCGTTGCCGATTCCTGCATCACTCGAATAACCCGCTGCGGAAATGGAATATCAATACCGGCAGTCTTCAACCGATCGCGCGATTGTTCGTTAAACATGAACATCACATTCCAGTAGTCAGCGGTCTTCACCCACACACGCAGGGAAACAGTGATCGAACTGTCACCCAACATGGAAATTACCGCTTCCGGTGCCGGATCAGCCAATACTCGCGGATCCTTGGCCAGCTCCAGTAACACTTCACGGGCCTTTTGCAAATCCGCCTCGTAAGCCACACCGACATCAAATACCACTTTGCGGGTCGGTTGACGGTTGGTGTTGGTAATGATGCCATTCGACAGATTACCGTTAGGCACGATGATGGTTTTGTTATCGCCGGTGCGCAGTACGGTGTGGAAAATCTGAATGCTGTCGACAGTACCGGCAACACCTTGGGCTTCGATCCAGTCACCGATGCGGAACGGGCGGAACAACAGAATCAGCACGCCCCCGGCGAAGTTCGCCAGGCTGCCCTGCAAGGCCAGACCGATCGCCAGGCCAGCAGCACCGATCGCTGCGACGAAGGATGTGGTTTCCACACCGATCATCGACGCCACGCTAACGACCAGCAGAATCTTGAGGATGATGTTCGCCAGGCTGCTGATGAAGCCTTGCAGCGCGAGGTCGGCGTTACGCAGCGCGATCAGGCCGCCGAGTTTTTGCGTCACCTTGTTGATCAGCCACCAACCGATGGCCAGGGTAATCACCGCCAGCAGTACGCGGCTGCCGTATTCCATGATCATCGGAATCCAGGCTTGGGATGCCTTGACCAAGTTGTCCACTTCAGCATTCAAATCCATCTACTTTCTCCTGATTTCCGGCTACCCGGCACGCAAAAAATGAGCGGCAGAAAGACCCGCCGGGTTAAACACAATCCAAGTGGGAGCAGGCTTGTGGCGAGGGGGCTCGCCCCCGTTCGGCTGCGAAGCAGTCGTTAACCAGACAACGCGTTGCAGACTAAGATCGCGGTGGCTGGTTTTGGGGTCGCTTCGCGACCCAACGGGGGCAAGCCCCTCGCCACACAAGCCCGCTCCCACAGGTTCCCGCTTGAAAAGTCAGTCGCGGAAGTTGTTGAACTGCAGTGGCATGTCGAACGTCTTGGCGCGCAGGGCTGCAATCGCTTCCTGCAAATCGTCACGCTTCTTGCCGGTGATGCGCACTTGCTCGCCCTGAATGGCGGCCTGGACCTTGAGCTTGGCGTCTTTGACGTGAGCGACGATTTTCTTCGCCAGCTCTTTGTCGATGCCTTCCTTGAGGACCGCTTCCTGCTTCATCAACTTGCCCGACGCGTAGGCATCCTTGACTTCAAGGCACTGCACGTCGATCTTGCGCTTGACCAGGGCCAGCTTGAGAATCTCGATCATCGCTTCGAGCTGGAAATCGGCTTCCGCGGTCAGGTTGACGGTCAGGTCCTTTTCCTTGAACTCGAAGGTGCCTTTGCCTTTCAGGTCATAACGACGATCGAGTTCCTTGACGGCGTTCTCGACCGCGTTGGTGACTTCGTGTTTGTCCAGTTCGGATACCACGTCGAACGACGGCATGTAATCTCTCCAATAAAAAGGCACGCTCGATAACGATGGAGCGCGCTTGGCTTGCGGTTAAAATCGGGCTCATTATAACGGGTCTTTTCCAACCGATACTGCGAGCCTCACATGCCAGCGCCAAACCGAGCAAAAAGTTGATGTCTACGCCTTGGCATATTCTCGGCGCCGGCAGCCTCGGCACCCTTTGGGCCACGCGTCTGGCAAGGGCTGACGTACCGGTCAGGCTGATCGTGCGGGACGCCACACGCTTACAGGCCTATCAGACGGCTGGCGGGCTGACGCTGGTGGAACACGGCGAAGCACAGCTGTATCCGGTGCCCGGCGAAACACCCGACAGCAACGAGCCCATCAGCCGTCTGCTGGTGGCCTGCAAAGCCTACGACGCCGTAACAGCCGTGGCCCGGCTCGCACACCGGCTGACACCCGATGCCGAACTGATCCTGCTGCAGAACGGCCTTGGCAGTCAGGACGCGGTTGCCGCGCAGGTGCCTCAGGCGCGCTGCATCTTCGCCTCCAGCACCGAAGGCGCGTTTCGCGATGGCGACTGGCGCGTTGTATTCGCCGGTCATGGCTACACCTGGCTGGGGGATGCCGGCCACCCGGTGGCGCCGATCTGGCTGGAGGACTTGAGCGCCGCCGGTATTCCCCATGAGTGGAGCACGGACATCCTCACAAGGCTGTGGCGAAAACTGGCGCTCAATTGTGCGATCAACCCGCTGACCGTGCTGCACGAATGCCGTAACGGCGGTTTGCAGCAACATCATTGCGAAGTCGCCACCCTGTGCGCCGAGCTCACCGAACTGCTTGAGCGTTGCGGCCAGCCGGCAGCGGCGGAAAACCTCCGGGAGGAAGTGGAACGAGTGATCAAGGCCACCGCGGCCAATTTCTCCTCGATGTACCAGGACGTCGCGAATCAGCGCCGCACAGAAATCAGCTACCTGTTGGGCCATGCCTGCAAAGTCGCCTCCCGGCACCAGATAAACCTGCCCCACCTCAATCAATTGCAGCAGCGCCTGATCGCCCATCTGCGCAGCCTTGGATTGCCCAGCGACTGAGCAGCGGCTACGCTGGCCACTTGTTCCTTTTCAGCGATGAACCTGATGCCATTGCGCCAGCGCCTTGAAAACCTTCCAGTCGGCCAGAAACTGCTGGCCGCCCTGCTGGTGCTGTTGACCACGGTTTTGCTGGTCGCCAACCTGACCTTTATCAGCGCCGCCTATTACATTTCCCAGGAAAGCATGGCTCCCCAGGCCTTGCAGACCATCGGCCGACTGGTGTCCAACCCAAGCCTGATCTCCGAAGCCCTTAAGTCGCCGCAAACCGCCGAGCGCCTGCTCAACGAACTCAACAGCTATACACCGTTGCGTGCGGCCGCGCTTTATGACGGTAAAGGTGTGCTTTTGGCGCAGCTGCAGCAGGGCGACAAGCTCCAGCTGCCGGAGCATTTCCGGCACCTCGACGCCTGGCAAGCCATGGAGTTTCGCAGCAACCAAGTGATCACCCTGCCCCGCCCCGGTACCGCGCCGGGGCACTTGCTGCTGGTGGCCAGCAGCGAACTGCCGATGGCGTTCTACACCGGAACCCTGACCGCCAGTTTGGGGATTCTGATCTTCAGCGTGCTGTTGTGGCTGGTGATTGCCCGGCAGATCAAACGCCTGATTACCCGACCGATCCATCAGCTCGAAGAGTTGTCCCGGCAAGTCACCCGGGAAGAGAACTACGCCCTGCGCGCCTCTCGCGGCAACCACGATGAAATCGGCAGCCTCGCCGAAGCGTTCAACACCATGCTCTCGCGCATCGAGGCCCGGGAGCAGCAACTCAAGCGCGCCCGCGACGATTCCCAGGCCGCTTACGACCAAGCCCAGGGGCTGGCCGAAGAAACCCGTCACACCAACCGCAAGCTTGAGCTGGAAGTTCAGGTGCGCAGCAAGATCGAAAAGAAACTCACCGGTTTCCAGAACTACCTCAACAGCATCATCGACTCCATGCCGTCGGCACTGATCGCCCTCGACGAGCAGCTCTACGTGACCCAGTGGAATCAGGAAGCCAGCGCCCTGTCCGGTACGCGTCTCGACGAAGCCTTGAACCAGCCAATTTTCCTCGCCTTCGAACCGCTCAAACCGTTTCTGCCACAGCTCAGGCAAACCGTCGAGCAGCACACGGTGGCGAAAATCGAACGCGTTACCTGGCTCAAGGACGATGAGCCCAAGCATTACGCCCTGACGTTCTACCCTTTGATGGGCGGTGCCGGGCGCGGCGTGGTGATCCGGATCGACGACATCACTCAGCGGCTGTCCCTGGAAGAAATGATGGTGCAGTCGGAAAAAATGCTCTCGGTCGGCGGCCTCGCCGCTGGCATGGCTCACGAGATTAATAATCCGCTGGGCGCGATCCTGCACAACGTGCAGAACATTCGTCGGCGCCTGTCACCCGATCTGCCGAAGAACCTCGAACAGGCCGAGCAGCTGGGCATCGAGCTGGAAACGGTCAACCAGTACTTGAAGGCTCGCGAAGTGCCGCAGTTACTCGATGGCATTCAACAGGCTGGCGCCCGAGCGGCAAAAATCGTGACGCATATGCTCAGCTTCAGCCGCCGCAGTACCCGGCAGATGGCCCCCTGCGATTTGCCGGCGCTGATTGATCAAGCGGTGGAAATTGCCGGCAACGACTTCGACCTGGCCATCGGCTTCGACTTCAAGGGTCAGGCGATCATTCGGCAGTTCGATCCGGCACTGGGCCCGGTGCCCGGCACTGCCAACGAACTGGAACAGGTGCTGCTCAACCTGCTGAAAAACGCCGCGCAAGCCATTCACCAGCGCCCGGACGACCGCGAACCGGGGCGGATCATTCTGCGCACAAAACTGAATCCGCCATGGGCGGAAATTCAGGTCGAGGACAACGGCATCGGCATGAGCGAGAACGTGCGCAAACGCACGTTCGAGCCATTCTTCACCACCAAGGAAATCGGTCAGGGCACCGGTCTTGGGCTTTCAGTCTCGTACTTCATCATCACTAACAACCACAAAGGCCAGATGGAAGTGCAATCGACGCCGGGCCAAGGCACCTGTTTCACCTTGCGCCTGCCGTTGTCGGGCACTCCGGTGGTTTCTCAAGAACTCAATCAGCTGTCGAGGTAACCATGGGCTTTCGCTTGTCGAAGATTTACACCCGCACTGGCGACAAAGGCGAAACCGGGCTCGGCGATGGCCGCCGGGTGCCCAAGGACCATCCGCGCATCGAGGCCATTGGCGAAGTCGATACACTGAACAGCCAGGTGGGTGTGCTGTTGGCCGGGTTGGCGGCGCAAAGTGATACGTATCCGGGGTTGAACGAAGTGATCGAGGTGTTGGCGCCCTGCCAGCATCGGTTGTTCGACTTGGGTGGCGAACTGGCGATGCCGGTGTATCAGGCACTGAACACGGCAGAAATCGAGCGTCTGGAAGCGGCAATCGATGTGTGGAATGAAGAGTTGGGGCCGCTGGAGAATTTCATTCTGCCCGGCGGTTCGGCGCTGATTGCCCAAGCCCACGTATGCCGCTGCCTGGCCCGCAGTGCCGAGCGACGCTGTCAGCAGTTGAATGCGATCGAGCCGCTGGCCGGGGTTGGCCTGGCGTACATCAATCGGTTATCGGATTTGTTGTTTGTGGCGGCGAGGTTGATTGCCAAGCGTCAGGGGATTGCCGAGATTTTGTGGCAAGCGGCTGCGAAACCCCAAGTTTAGTCGGCGTCTTCAAGGACGCCTTCGCGGGCAAGCCTCGCTCCTACAAGGACGGCGTTGTTGCCAAATCCTGTAGGAGCGAGGCTTGCCCGCGAAGAGGCCGGTAGCCTCAACGCAAAATCAACCCTCAGGCCAAAACGCCCGAATCCCCGCCACACCCTGCGCCCCTGCTTCCCAAGCTTTTTGCCGCTCCGCCGGGCCCACCCCACCGAGCAAAAACACCGGCTTGCTGAAGCCCTCGATCAAAGTCGAAGCCTGCTCCCAACCCAATGGCAGCGCATCCGGGTGAGTCTGCGTCGGCTGCACCGGCGACAGGGTCACGAAGTCCACGCCCATCTGCTCGGCCAGTGCCAGTTCCTCAGCATTGTGGCAAGACGCTGCCAACCAGCGTGACGCCGGTAGCGGACGCCCGGCCGCCGCGTATTTGCGCAACTGCTGCGATGTGATGTGCCAACCGGCGGACGGGAAGTCCCCCAGCCATTCAAACGGCCCCTTGATCATCAACTGCGCCTTGCCGGCACACAGCCCCGCCGCATCCACCGCCAGATCTCGGTATTGCGGGTCGTAACCGTTGGGCGCGCGCAACTGAATCAGCTTGATGCCGCCAGCGATGGCTTTCTGGATACCGCGCAGCAAGGCCGGGGTTTCCAGACCCTCCGGGGTGATCAGGTAGTCGCCGGGCAAGCGTGCAGCGGCGACGATCGGCTGGTTGGCGGCCGGAAATTCGTAATCCACCAGCTCCCGCGCGGTCACCCAGGCCAAAGGCTGACCTTCGGCGCCATGGGGTTCGCCGGTAAACGCCGAGACTTCCCAGACATCCAGCAACACCTGCTTGTCCGGATAATCGTGGCGAACCTTGATCATCGGTCGCGCGGTATTGACCACAATGCCCAACTCTTCGTGAAGCTCACGAGCCAGGGCCGTCTCGACGGATTCGTCATCCTCGACCTTGCCACCGGGGAACTCCCACAAACCGCCCTGATGCTGGGTGTCGGCACGGCGGGCAATGAGGATTTTACCGTTGCTATCGCGGATAACCGCGGCTGCTACATGGACTCGTTTCACCGCTCTATTTCCTCCAGACCCGCCTTCTGCCAGGCCTTGAAGGCTGGCCATTGGTAGATGGTTTCGACATAGGCAGCGTCGGCCTCGGGCAGTTTTACCTGATAGGTGCGCAGGCGTACGGCGATCGGTGCAAAAAACGCATCGGCCAGGGTCGCACCGCCAAACAGGAACGGGCCGGTTTCAGTCGCGGCGGCGCGACATTCAGCCCACAACGCCAGCATGCGCTCGATTTCAGCCTGAACCTCAGGTGGGGTCGGCGACAGTGGCGCATCGTGGCTCAGGTCGAACGGCATGTTGCCGCGCATGGCGAAAAAACCGCTGTGCATCTGCGCGCACGCCGAACGCGCCTGGGCACGGGCGGCAGTGTCTTTGGGCCAGAGGCCGGCATTGGGGAATTGTTCAGCCAGGTATTCGGCAATCGCCAGGGAATCGGCGACGGTGCCGTGCTCGGTTTTCAGCAGCGGGACTTTCCCGGTCGGCGAATGCTTGAGCACGCGCTCGCGAGTGTCCGGCTGGTTCAGCTTGATCAGTTCTTCGGTGTAGGACGCGCCGGTCAGGTCGAGGGCCAGTGCGGCGCGCAGGGACCAGGAGGAATGCAGTTTGTCGCCGATGATCAGGTGGAGGCTCATGTTCGGGCGCCTTTTTATGAAGAAAACAGGCCAGCCTATGCAGCGACTGGCAGACCGTCATCGCGAGCAGGCTCGCTCCCACATTTGATCCTGCCGAACACAAATGTTGTATTCACTGGAGATCTATTGTGGGAGCGAGCCTGCTCGCGATTGCAGCGACTCGGTCTAACGAGTGATCAAGTACGGTACTCGGCGTTGATCTTCACGTATTCGTGGGACAGGTCAGTCGTCCAGATGGTTTCGCTGCAATCGCCGCGACCCAGCTCGATGCGGATGGTGATTTCTTCCTGTTGCATCACTGCCGCGCCCTGGGCTTCGGTGTAGGTGGCGGAGCGAGCGCCACGGCTGGCGATGCACACGTCGCCGAGGAACACGTCGATCTTGCTCACATCCAGGTTCGGTACGCCGGCACGGCCCACGGCGGCCAGAATGCGGCCCCAGTTCGGGTCGGAGGCGAACAGCGCGGTCTTGATCAGCGGCGAGTGGGCCACGGTGTAACCGACGTCCAGGCACTCCTGGTGATTGCCGCCGCCGTTGACTTCCACAGTGACGAACTTGGTCGCGCCTTCGCCGTCGCGCACGATGGCCTGGGCCACGTCCATGCAGACTTCGAACACTGCTTGTTTCAGCAAAGTGAACAGCGGACCGCTGGCTTCAGTGATTTCCGGCAGTGCTGCCTGACCGGTGGCGATCAGCATGCAGCAGTCGTTGGTCGAAGTGTCGCCGTCGATGGTGATGCGGTTGAACGACTTGTTGGCGCCGTCCAGCAGCAGGTTTTGCAGCACGTCACGCGAGACTTTGGCGTCGGTGGCGATGTAACCGAGCATGGTCGCCATGTTCGGGCGGATCATGCCCGCGCCTTTGCTGATGCCGGTAACGGTGATGGTCACGCCATCATGCTGGAACTGACGGCTGGCGCCCTTGGGTAGGGTGTCGGTGGTCATGATGCCGGTGGCGGCGGCTTCCCAGTTATTGACCGACAGATCGTCGAGGGCGGCTTGCAGCGCGCCTTCGATTTTTTCGACCGGCAGCGGCTCGCCGATCACACCGGTGGAGTACGGCAGCACCAGGCTTGCATCGACGCCAGTCAGCTCAGCCAGTTTGGCGCACGTGCGCTCGGCCGCTGCCAGGCCTGGTTCGCCGGTGCCGGCGTTGGCATTGCCGGTGTTGGTCAGCAGGTAACGTACCGGGCCTTGCACGCGTTGTTTGGCGAGGATCACGGGAGCGGCGCAAAAGGCATTCAGGGTGAACACGCCCGCCACTGTGGAACCTTCGGCACAGCGCATGACCACGACATCCTTGCGCCCCGGGCGCTTGATACCGGCCGAGGCGATACCGAGTTCAAAACCGGCAACCGGGTGCAACGTTGGCAAAGGACCAAGACCAACAGCCATGAATGCGCTCCTTAATAAATGATGTCTGCACCGCCGTCAGGGCGTCGGTGGTTTAAATGGCAAAACGCCGCGACGGCATAAGCCGGTCGCGGCGCGGGTATTTCAGCGTATGAAACGGGTTTACTGGATCTGCCCGTGGCAATGCTTGTACTTCTTGCCCGAACCGCAGTAGCACAGCTCGTTACGGCCCAGCTTCTGCTCGTTGCGTACCGGTGCGGTGGCGAGGGCTACATCGACCTCTTCACCCAACACTTGCGGTTGCTCCAGGCCAGGCGCTTCGTCGTGCTGGAACTGCATGCGCGCAGCCAGTGCCTCGGCTTCCTGACGCAGGCGAGCTTCTTCTTCGATCGGATCTTCGCGGCGAACCTGAACGTGCGACAGCACACGGATCGAGTCGCGCTTGATCGAATCCAGCAACTCGGAGAACAAGGTGAAGGACTCGCGCTTGTATTCCTGCTTCGGGTTCTTCTGTGCATAACCACGCAAGTGGATGCCGTGACGCAGGTGATCCATGGTCGACAGGTGGTCTTTCCACAGGTCGTCCAGTACACGCAGAACGATTTGCTTCTCGAAGGTGCGCAGTGCTTCGGCACCGGCCTGGTCTTCTTTCTCGTTGTACGCGGCGATCAGCTCGTTCATCAGCTTCTCGCGCAGGGTTTCTTCATACAGGTGATCGTCTTCGTCCAGCCACTGCTGGATTGGCAACGCCACACCGAAGTCGCTCTGCAACGCGGCTTCCAGACCGGCCACGTCCCACTGCTCTGGCAGCGATTGCGGTGGAATGTGTGCGCTGACGGTGGCGTTGAGCACGTCCTGACGGAAATCGGCGATGGTTTCGCCGATGTTGTCGGCGGCCAACAAACTGTTACGCATGTGATAGATCACTTTACGTTGTTCGTTGTTGACGTCGTCGAACTCGAGCAGTTGTTTACGGATGTCGAAGTTACGGCCTTCAACCTTGCGCTGAGCTTTCTCGATGGCGTTGGTCACCATGCGGTGCTCGATCGCCTCGCCGGACTGCATGCCCAGCGCCTTCATGAAATTCTTCACCCGGTCAGAGGCGAAGATGCGCATCAGGCTGTCTTCCAGCGACAGGTAGAAACGGCTGGAACCGGCGTCGCCCTGACGACCGGCACGACCGCGCAACTGGTTGTCGATACGGCGCGATTCGTGACGCTCGGAAGCGATCACCTGCAAGCCGCCCGACTCCAGCACTTGCTGGTGACGTTTCTGCCAGTCGGCCTTGATCTGGGCAATCTGCTCTGGAGTTGGATCTTCCAGGGACGCGACTTCCACTTCCCAGTTACCGCCCAACAGAATGTCGGTACCACGACCGGCCATGTTGGTGGCGATGGTCAGTGCGCCCGGACGACCGGCCTGAGCAATGATTTCGGCTTCTTTTTCGTGGAACTTGGCGTTCAGAACCTTGTGTTCGATGCCTTCCTTCACGAGCAGGCTGGACATGTGCTCGGACGTTTCGATGGTGGCGGTACCCACCAGCACCGGACGACCCTGAGTCATGCACTCCTTGATGTCGTTGATGATCGCCGCGTATTTCTCTTCGGCGGTCAGGAACACCAGGTCGTTGTAGTCTTTACGCGCCAAAGGCTTGTTCGGCGGAATGACCATGACCTGCAGGCCGTAGATCTGGTGGAACTCGAACGCTTCGGTGTCTGCGGTACCGGTCATGCCGGACAGCTTGTTGTACAGACGGAAGTAGTTCTGGAACGTGGTCGACGCCAGTGTCTGGCTCTCGGCCTGGATGTTCAGGTGTTCCTTGGCTTCGATGGCCTGGTGCAGGCCTTCGGACAAACGGCGACCCGGCATGGTACGGCCGGTGTGTTCGTCGACCAGCACGACCTGACCGTCCTGCACGATGTATTCAACGTTGCGATTGAACAGTTTATGCGCACGCAGGCCGGCATAAACGTGGGTCAGCAGGCCCAGGTTATGCGCCGAGTACAGGCTCTCGCCTTCAGCCAGCAGGCCGACGCGGGTCAGCATGTCTTCGATGAACTGGTGACCGGCTTCGTTGAGTTCGACCTGACGGGTCTTCTCGTCGACGGTGTAGTGGCCAGCCTTGGTAACTTCGCCTTCGACCTCTTCAACGTGCAATTCCAGCTGCGGGATCAGTTTGTTGATCTCGATGTACAGCTTGGAGCTGTCCTCGGCCTGACCGGAAATGATCAGCGGGGTACGGGCTTCGTCGATGAGGATGGAGTCGACTTCGTCGATCACGGCAAAATTGAGTTCGCGCTGGAATTTTTCTTCCATGCTGAACGCCATGTTGTCGCGCAGGTAGTCGAAACCGAATTCGTTGTTGGTGCCGTAGGTGATGTCGGCGGCGTAAGCGGCACGTTTCTCTTCCGGCGGTTGGAATGGGGTGACCACACCGACCGTCATGCCGAGGAATTCGTAGAGCGGACGCATCCAGTTGGCGTCACGGCGGGCCAGGTAGTCGTTCACCGTCACAACGTGCACGCCCCTACCGGACAGCGCGTTGAGGTAAACGCCCAGTGTCGCCACCAGGGTCTTGCCTTCACCGGTACGCATTTCCGCGATCATGCCTTCATGCAAGGTCATGCCGCCGATCAGCTGGACATCGAAGTGGCGCATACCCATGACGCGCTTACCGGCTTCGCGGGCGACCGCAAAGGCTTCTGGCAGCAGTTTGTCGAGGGTTTCCCCTTTGGCGAGGCGGGCCTTGAACTCGTCGGTCTTGGCACGCAATTGATCGTCCGAAAGGGCTACCATTTGCTCTTCGAAGGCATTGACGAGCTGCACCGTCTTGAGCATGCGTTTGACTTCACGCTCGTTCTTGCTTCCAAAAAGTTTCTTTAACAAAGGCGCAAACATATCGGCAGGATCTTCCACACTAAAGGGATGGAGGGCGGCCCCGTGAGTCGCCCGTGCAGCCCTCATGGCCGCATGCGAACGAGCATTCTACCCGGAAACGATGGTGAGGAAAGTGGCGTTATTCCACGATGCATGCACTGCGCTGTGACGGGGCTCACTTAAAATAAGGGCTTTTTGCTGAACTTCAACCCATTGAGGGCACAAGTTACTCGTTGATTTAATGGGTAAAGCGCTCGCAAAGCAATGGGTCGGGGGCAACGGGTGCTTTCTGTTACCATGGCCGCTCTGTTACTTCAGGTGTTCGATCATGGCATTTCGCCCTCTCACGGCCAGAGCACCCGCCGTTCTGCTTCGCGAAGCCAAACCGCTGAAAGCCATTTTTGGCCACGCTCAACGCCTGGGTCATTTACAACGTCTGGTGGAAAGCCAGTTGCAGCCGGCGGCCCGCGAGCACTGCCATGTAGCGTCGTGGCGCGAAGGCAGTTTGCTGCTGATTGTCACCGACGGTCACTGGGCCACCCGCCTGCGTTATCAGCAAAAGCGTCTGCAACGGCAGTTACAGCTGTTCGACGAGTTCGCCAGCCTGACGCGAATTCTGTTCAAGGTTCAACCACCTACCGTTCAGCAGGGGGCTGCGGGGCATACGATAAATTTGTCGACCGATGCGGCGGCGACCATTCAGGCGACGGCCGATGGAATTACCGACCCGAACCTGCGGGCGGCCCTCGAACGGCTGGCGGCTCACGCCAAACCCAAAACCTGACATTGACACATACCCCGTAGGAGCGAGGCTTGCCCGCGAAGAGGCCCTTGAGGCTGCCAAAAGCTTCGCGGGCAAGCCTCGCTCCTACAGGGGGTGATTGTGTCCATTCAGATTTTCAGCGGCGTTTGCTGCCACCGAGCAAAGACCCCATCAACCCACGCACCAGCTGTCGGCCCAATTGATTCGCCGCCTGTCGCATCGCTGATTTCAACGCCTGGCCTGCCGCCGTACCGAGGAATTCCCCGGCCTTGTCGGTAAAGCTCGGTTCTTCAGGTGCGGGTTTGCCCGGCGCGGCTTCGGGATCCGGCGCCAGCCCTTTACGCCCCATCAGCACTTCATAAGCCGATTCGCGATCGACCGGTTTGTCGTAACGCCCCTTGAACGGCGAACCGGCGATCAGCACGGTGCGTTCGGTCTCGGTCAACGGCCCGATCCGCGATTGCGGCGGTGCAACCAATACACGCTGGACCATTCCCGGCGTGCCTTTGTCCTGCAAGGTGCCAACCAGCGCCTCGCCGATCCCCAACTCCGTCAACACCGACAAAGCGTCAAAGGCGGGGTTCGGCCTGAAACCGTCGGCCACCGCACGCAGGGATTTCTGCTCTTTGGCGGTAAACGCGCGCAAACCGTGCTGAATGCGCAGGCCCAGTTGAGCCAGCACATCATCCGGCAAGTCACCCGGCGATTGGGTGACGAAATACACGCCCACGCCTTTCGAGCGAATCAGCCGCACCACTTGCTCCAGACGTTCCTGCAATGCCTTGGGCGTACCGGCGAACAACAAGTGCGCTTCGTCGAAAAACAGCGCCAACAGTGGTTTCTCGGCGTCGCCGCGTTCCGGCAGTTGCTCGAACAATTCGGCCAGCAACCACAGCAGGAACGTCGCATAGACCTTCGGCGCTTCGTGCACCAGACGGCTGGCATCGAGCAAGTGAATGCGCCCGCGACCATCCACGGCCGGTTGCAACATGTCTTCCAGTTGCAACGCCGGTTCGCCGAACAACGCTTCGGCGCCCTGCTGTTCCAGCGTCGCCAGACGGCGCAACAGCGCCTGGCTGGAACCGGTGGTCATCAGTGCCGCGTCATCCCCCAACAACTCGGGGTTGTCGCGCAGGTGATTGAGCAGCGCTTTCAAATCTTTGAGATCCAGCAGCAATAACCCTTCGCGGTCGGCCACCTTGAACGCGGCATAGAGTGCCGACTGCTGACTGTCGGTCAGTTCCAGCAGGCTGCCGAGCAGCAACGGGCCCATTTCGCTCAAGGTTGTGCGCAGTGGATGACCGGACTGACCGTTAATGTCCCACAGGGTCACCGGATACGCCTGAGGCTTATGGTTCAGCCAGGGCATCCCGGCGATCCGCTCCGCGACCTTGCCTTGAGGGTTGCCGGCGGCGCCCAGGCCACACAGGTCACCTTTGATGTCCGCCGCGAACACCGCCACGCCAGCATCGCTGAAGGCTTCGGCCAGGCGCTGCAAGGTGACGGTTTTGCCAGTCCCGGTAGCGCCCGCTATCAGGCCGTGACGGTTGGCCAGGCGCATGGCCTGGGCGATGGACTGGCCCGCGAGATCGGCGCCGATAACGAGTTGCAATGAGTCAGGCATTTTGTCACCCATGGTTAATCTTTGATCCTTCATGGCCGATACAACAAACGAGAGACCAGACTGAAAATAGCGTAGGTAATTCCCTAAGGAGAGGACGGAAATATCAGCTTACTTTCAACACTATCCATTTTGCGCGTCTTTATAAAAACAATAAGACCTTAGCGGACCCCAGGCCATGAACAAAAATCTGCGCTTCAGCCATAAAATACTGCTTGCCGCCGCCCTCATCGTTATTGCTGCCTTCGCCTCGTTCACACTGTACAACGACTATTTGCAGCGCAATGCGATACGCAACGATCTGGACAACTACCTGCAAGAAATGGGCAGCGTAACGGCCAACAATATCCAGACCTGGCTGGCTGGACGCAGCCTGTTGATCGAAAACCTGTCACAAAACGTCGCACTGAACGCCGACACCGACAACGTCTCCAAGCTACTCGAGCAGAAGGCGGTAACCTCGACTTTCATGGGCGCCTATCTGGGCAACAAGGATGGCACCTTCATCATCCGCCCTGACAGCAAGATGCCCGACGGCTATGACCCTCGCGTCCGGCCTTGGTACAAGAGCGCCCAAAGCACCGGCGGCTCGGCACTGACCGAACCGTACATCGATCTCGCGTCCGGCCAACTGGTCATTTCCATCGTCAACAGTGTGCTCAAGGACGGTCAAAGCATCGGTGTGGTCGGTGGCGACCTGAGCTTGCAGGTGATCGCCGACAGCCTCAACGCGCTGGACTTCGACGGCATGGGTTATGCCTTTCTGATCAGCGCCGATGGCAAGATCCTGGTTCACCCCGACAAATCCCTGGCGATGAAGTCCCTGAGCGAGGCGTACCCAAAAAACACCCCGCGCATCAGCAGCGACTTCAGTGAAATCGACGTCGACGGCAAGACCCGCATCGTCACGTTCACCCCAATCAAAGGCTTGTCCTCGGTCAATTGGTACATCGGTCTGTCGGTGGATAAAGACAAAGCCTTCTCGATGCTCAGCGAATTCCGCGCCTCGGCGGTCGTCGCGACTGTGATTGCCGTGGCCATCATCATCGCCCTGCTGGGCATGTTGATCCGCATCTTGATCCAGCCACTGCATGTCATGACCCGCGCCATGGAAGACATCGCCGACGGTGAAGGCGACCTGACCAAGCGCCTGACCATCCAGAATCAGGACGAATTCGGCATCCTCGGCACGGCGTTCAACCGTTTCGTGGAACGGGTTCATACGTCGATCCGCGAAGTGTCCTCGGCCACCGGCCAAGTCAACGAAGTGGCCCTGCGTGTGGTGGCCGCCTCGAACTCGTCGATGTTCAATTCCGACCAGCAAGCCTCGCGTACCAGCAGCGTTGCTGCGGCAATCAACCAGCTCGGTGCCGCGGCCCAGGAAATCGCCCGTAACGCCGCGCAAGCGTCAAGTCAGGCCAGCGACGCGCGCAGCCTGGCCGAAGACGGCCAGCAAGTTGTGGACCGCAGCATTGCCGCGATGAATCAACTGTCGAGCATGCTCAGCGCCTCGAGCACCAACATCGAATCGCTGAACAGCAAAACCGTGAACATCGGGCAGATTCTCGAAGTGATCACCAGCATCTCCCAGCAAACCAACCTGCTGGCGCTCAACGCAGCCATTGAAGCGGCGCGCGCCGGTGAAGCCGGGCGTGGTTTTGCCGTGGTGGCCGACGAGGTGCGCAACCTGGCGCACCGCACACAAGAGTCGGCGCAACAGGTACAAACCATGATCGAGGAGCTGCAAGTGGGCGCCCGCGAATCCGTCAGCACCATGAGCGACAGCCAGCGCCACAGCCAGGACAGCGTGGAAATCGCCAACTTGGCCGGTGAACGCTTGAACAGTGTGACGTTGCGCATCGGCGAAATCGACGGCATGAACCAGTCCGTGGCCACCGCGACCGAGGAACAGACGGCGGTGGTTGAATCGATCAACGTGGACATTACCGAGATCAACACGCTGAACCAGGAAGGCGTGGAAAACCTGCAATCGACGTTGCGAGCGTGCTCGGACCTTGAGCAACAAGCTTCGCGATTGAAGCAGTTGGTGGGTAGTTTCCGGATTTAGTTTCTGTACTGGCCCCTTCGCGGGCAAGCCCACTCCCGCAGTAGTTCTATGTACATCCGACAGATTTTCGCAGGCAAAAAAAGGGCGACCGAAGTCGCCCAAAATGCCTTGCGTGCTCATTGCTCCAGAAAGACCTACGGTTTTTTCCGCTTATGCGAATCCTTCCAGATAAAAAATCCAAAACCTGCAAAAAACAGAACCATGAGACCGACTGTCAACACTCCGGCGATCACCACGTTGTCGAAAAACATGACTGGCCTCCTGCACTTGCCCTGTTGCGATGGGGCTAAGTTAACCAATCGGGCAGGAGAGAAAATTGACCGGGATCAATGCCGCCCTAGACGGGCGTAAAAGGAAGGGAAATAACTGACCTGCATCAATCGATGCAGGGTGTTTCAACGCTTTTTCGGTTTGTTCTTCGGCTTTTTCTTCGCCTTGCCCAACGGCATCGCCTGCTCGAAGGCCTGGCGTACTTCGTTCAGGCGCTTTTCATTAAGGTCATGAACCCGCTTGGCGCGTTCAGTGTTGAGGTCGATCAGCTTGTCATCTTGGCTCATGGCGTTCAGTGCATCGCTTGGAAATGAATTCAACTGCCGGTTAAAGGCGACAGGATTACGCCAATAATGCGGTCTGGCGCGGGCGCTGACCAGTGATCCGACACTTCAGATCTCGATATCGACCCACAACCCCTGACGCGGCTGATCCTCCATCAACGGCACCACCGGTACGGTGTTGTCGGCATTGAGCTCATTACCGGGAATCGCCAGGTGCTCTTCGGGATCTTCATCGGCCTCACGACGACGGCGCTCGCGCTCTTGTTGCCGACGCTGCTCCTCGCGCAGCTGCAGGCGCGCCTCTTCCGGGTCGCGGTTTTGCAGGTCGATGGTGCTTTCGTTGGAGTTTTCCTGCACCGGTACCACAGGCGGAATATCCGGGCGCTGGCGAATCGGATCCTGCTGTGAAGTGATTGGTACGGCGCTCAAGGGGAGCATCGGTGGCAACATATTAATTAGTCTCCTGTCAGCAGGCTGTCGGCTGCGGGGATGGCGACTTGAGCCATCGGTCGCAAACTTGTGATCCACCTGGCACCGTAGGAGCTGGCGCAGCCTGCGATCTTTTGATCTTGATCTCCCGAAAAGTTCGCATCCTCCATCAGCGCGCGCATGTAATCCTTTGGTCCTGAAGGCTCATTCCGTTAAGATAGCCCGCTTTTTCAAGGTGGGAGTCAGGCAGCATGGCGCAGCAGTATCAACCGGGGCAACGCTGGATCAGTGACAGCGAAGCCGAGCTGGGTTTGGGCACCGTTCTGGCACAGGACGGCCGCTTGTTGACCGTGCTCTACCCGGCCACTGGCGAGACTCGCCAGTACGCGCTACGGAATGCGCCCCTCACCCGCGTGCGGTTTTCGCCGGGTGACAGCATCACTCACTTCGAAGGATGGAAGCTGACCGTCCAGGAAGTCGACGACGTCGATGGCCTGCTGGTCTACCACGGCCTCAACGCGCAGAACGAAGTGGTCACGCTGCCGGAAACCCAGCTTTCGAACTTCATTCAGTTCCGTCTGGCCAGCGACCGTTTGTTCGCCGGACAGATCGACCCACTGGCCTGGTTCTCCCTGCGATACAACACCCTGGAACACACCAGCCGCCAATTGCAATCCTCGCTCTGGGGCCTGGGCGGCGTGCGTGCGCAACCGATCGCGCACCAGCTGCATATTGCCCGTGAAGTCGCCGACCGCATCGCGCCGCGGGTTCTGCTGGCAGACGAAGTGGGTTTGGGCAAGACCATCGAAGCCGGTCTGGTAATCCATCGCCAACTGCTTTCGGGCCGCGCCAGTCGCGTATTGATCCTGGTGCCGGAAAACCTCCAGCACCAATGGCTGGTGGAGATGCGCCGCCGCTTCAACCTGCA
Source organism: Pseudomonas sp. GM102 (assembly GCF_000282555.1). Lineage (NCBI taxonomy): Bacteria > Pseudomonadati > Pseudomonadota > Gammaproteobacteria > Pseudomonadales > Pseudomonadaceae > Pseudomonas > Pseudomonas sp. GM102. The sequence continues at coordinate 19,074 of NZ_AKJB01000126.1, forward strand.
AGTCGCGCTGTTCGACGAAGAACGCTTCATCGAAAGCGATGCCGCCAACCCGTTCGAAGACACTCAGCTTGCACTGGTTGCCCTCGAATGGCTGGTGGACGACGAGAAGGCCCAGGACGCGTTGTTCGCTGCCGGCTGGGATTTGCTGGTGGTCGACGAAGCGCACCACCTGGTGTGGCACGAAGACCAGGTCAGCCCTCAGTACTCACTCGTGGAGCAACTGGCCGAAGTCATTCCCGGCGTCTTGCTGCTGACCGCGACCCCTGAACAACTGGGTCAGGACAGCCACTTCGCGCGTCTGCGCCTGCTCGACCCGAACCGTTTCCATGACCTGCACGCCTTCCGCGCCGAGAGCGAAAACTATCGCCCGGTGGCCGAAGCCGTTCAGGAGCTGCTGGACAAAGGGCGCCTGTCGCCTGAAGCGCACAAGACCATTCACGGTTTCCTCGGCAACGAAGGCGAAGCCCTGCTGACCGCCGTCAATGATGGCGACACCGAAGCCAGCGCCCGTCTGGTCCGCGAATTGCTGGACCGCCATGGCACCGGCCGCGTGCTGTTCCGTAATACCCGCGCCGCCGTGCAAGGTTTCCCGGAACGCAAACTGCACCCGTACCCGCTGCCCTGCCCGGCCGAATACCTCGAACTGCCGCTGGGCGATCACGCCGAGCTGTACCCGGAAGTCAGCTTCCAGGCCCAGCCGGACGCCAACGAAGAAGAGCGCTGGTGGAAATTCGACCCGCGAGTCGAGTGGCTGATCGACACCCTGAAGATGCTCAAGCGCACCAAAGTGTTGGTGATCTGCGCCCACGCCGAAACCGCCATGGATCTGGAAGACGCCCTGCGCGTGCGTTCCGGTATTCCGGCCACGGTCTTCCACGAAGGCATGAACATCCTCGAGCGTGACCGCGCCGCCGCCTACTTCGCCGACGAAGAATTCGGCGCTCAGGTGCTGATCTGCTCGGAAATCGGCAGTGAAGGTCGCAACTTCCAATTCTCGCACCATCTGGTGCTGTTCGACCTGCCGTCGCACCCGGACCTGCTGGAGCAGCGTATCGGTCGTCTCGACCGGATCGGTCAGAAGCACATCATCGAACTGCACGTGCCGTACCTGGAAACCAGCCCGCAAGAACGGCTGTTCCAGTGGTACCACGAAGCGCTGAATGCGTTCCTCAATACCTGCCCGACCGGCAACGCCTTGCAGCATCAGTTCGGCCCACGGCTGCTGCCGTTGCTGGAAACCGCCGATGACGGCGAGTGGCAAGCGCTGATCGACGAAGCCCGCGCCGAACGTGAGCGTCTGGAAGCCGAACTGCACACCGGTCGCGACCGTTTGCTGGAACTCAACTCCGGCGGCGCTGGCGAAGGTGATGCGCTGGTCGAGGACATTCTCGAACAGGACGATCAGTTCGCCCTGCCGATCTACATGGAAACCCTGTTCGACGCCTTCGGCATCGATAGCGAAGACCATTCGGAAAACGCGCTGATCCTCAAGCCAAGCGAAAAAATGCTCGACGCCAGCTTCCCGCTGGGCGACGACGAAGGCGTGACCATCACTTACGACCGCAACCAGGCGCTGTCTCGCGAAGACATGCAATTCATCACCTGGGAACACCCGATGGTTCAAGGCGGCATGGATCTGGTCCTGTCCGGTTCGATGGGCAACACCGCCGTGGCGCTGATCAAGAACAAGGCGCTGAAACCGGGCACCGTGTTGCTGGAACTGCTCTACGTCAGCGAAGTCGTTGCTCCGCGCTCGCTGCAACTGGGCCGTTATCTGCCGCCGGCCGCCCTGCGCTGCCTGCTCGACGCCAACGGCAACGACCTGTCGAGCCGGGTGTCGTTCGAAACCCTGAACGATCAACTGGAAAGCGTACCCCGCGCCAGCGCCAACAAGTTCATCCAGGCCCAGCGCGACCAGCTGACACCACGGATCAACGCCGGCGAAGAGAAAATCACCCCGCGTCACGCCGAGCGCGTGGCCGAGGCGCAACGTCGCCTGGCGGCGGATACCGAAGAAGAACTGGCGCGCCTGACCGCGTTGCAAGCGGTCAACCCAACCGTGCGCGACAGCGAACTGGTTGCCCTGCGCAAGCAACGTGAGCAAGGCCTGGCCATGCTCGACAAAGCGGCGCTGCGACTGGAAGCGATTCGGGTGTTGGTGGCGGGTTAATCCCCTGCCCCGCTCCGTTCAAACAAAAGGCCCGCAGCGATGCGGGCCTTTTGTTTGTCTGCTTGATTGTTGTGGTGTTTTTGAGGGCCTCATCGCGGGCAAGCCCGCTCCCACAGGTTATGTGGACGACATAAATCCCTGTGGGAGCGGGCTTGCCCGCGATGGCGATCAGGCAGTCACCGCAGAACCCGCAGGCTCAACCACCGCCACCAACCCCTCTTTCATCCGCTTGGCATCCCTGACAAAACACCGCGAGGCCAAAAACAGAAACACCATGGTGAAAAACAACGCCACCGGGATCAAATACATCGCGTCATGCAAACCGACAGCCTTGAACGTCTCTGTCATCTGTTCGGCACCCGCCGAGAGCATCGCGCTATGGGCGAAGTGATCCGACAATCCACCGACTACCACCGGCCCCAATCCCCCACCCAGCAAATACAGACCTGCAAAGAACAACGCCATGGCCGTGGCTCGCAGGCGCGGTTCGACCACGTCCTGGATCGCCGTGTACACGCAGGTATAGAAGTTGTAGGCAAACAACCAACCCAGGCTGAACACCGCGACAAACACCCCGATCTCGATGCGTCCGGCGTGCAGCGCCCAAGCCGTGCACAAAGTCGAAATGATCAGGCTGAATGCCGCGAACAGCAGCCGCCCATTGGCCACGCGCTGGTGAATCTTGTCGGCGATCCAGCCGCCGAGCGTCAGGCCGAACAACCCGGTCACCCCGACGATCACACCGGTAGCCACTGCCGCGTCCTGCAACGGCATCAGGAAATAACGCTGCAGCATCGGCACCAGAAACGAGTTACAGGCATAGGTAGCGAAGTTGAAGCACAGCCCCGCCATCACCAGCCACAGGAAAGTCGGCACCGCCAGCACACGACGGATCGGCCGGTCCACGCGCTCCTGAGACACTTGCACGCTTTCCGCCGCGCCGCGTTTTGGCTCTTTAATGAAGAACATGAAGACCGCCAGGATCAGCCCCGGCACTGCCGCGATAAAGAACGGCGCACGCCAGCTGTCGAACGTCTTGACCATCCAGCCAATGGTGAAAAACGCCAGCAGTAACCCCAGCGGCAGGCCAAGCATGAAAATGCCCATGGCCCGAGCCCGGCGGTGAGCCGGGAACAAATCGCCGATCAGCGAATTGGCGGCCGGCGCGTAACTGGCTTCACCGATGCCGATGCCCATGCGCACGATCAGGAAACTCCAGAAACTGCCCACCAGCCCGTTGACCGCAGTCAGCCCGCTCCATGCTGCCAGGCCCCAGCCCATCAATTTGCTGCGCGAACCGGTATCGGCCAATCGCCCCAGGGGCAGGCCGGCAATGGCGTAAACGATGGTGAATGCAGTCCCGATAATCCCCAATTGAAAGTCACTGAGGTGCCATTCCATGCGGATCGGCTCGATGATGATCGCCGGGATGGTGCGGTCGAAGAAGTTGAACAGGTTGGCCAGGAACAGCAGGAACAGAATGCGCCAGGCATTCGCCGCTTGGGTCGAGTTCTGCATGGGTCCGTCTCTTTTATTGTTATGAAGGCGTCGCTGCCCCCGGAAACTGCAATCTAGTCAGGCGCGCGCGGTGTGTCTGTCATCATTCGCCAGCCTGATATCAGCCCATGGCAATCGAACCCTCCCAAACGCCGCAATACCCTGTGGGAGGGGGATTGCTCGCGAAGGCGGCGTGTCAGTCGGCATCATCGTTGGCAGGCACACCGCCTTCGCGCTCCCACAGGGGAATTGTAGTGTTTTTCCACAGCCCGACCGACCGTTGAAAAATACCTCTGTGCCCCCCTTCCCAAGCCCAAGGCAAAGCCTAGAATAGCGGCCTTGTCTGCCCACCGTGTCCCCCATCCCTCTTTGACTATCGCCCATGTCCGAAGCCAGTCCGTGTCTGAATTGCGGTGCCTGCTGTTCTCATTTTCGTGTGTCTTTTTTCTGGGGTGAATGCATCTCGGCAGGGGGGACGGTGCCCGATGAACTGGTCGCGCCCATCAGTCCCAGCCGGGTGGCCATGCTCGGCACAGACTGCAAACCGACCCGCTGCGTCGGGCTGGTGGGTGAGGTGGGCAGCACCGTGCAGTGCTCGATTTACGATCAGCGCTCCAGCACCTGCCGGGAGTTCGACGCCTCGTGGGCCAATGGTGAGGTGAACGTGGATTGCGACGCGGCCCGGGCCGCGTTCGGGTTGCCAGCCCTGCAACCGGAGTTCGAAATGCCTTATGAACGGAGCGCTTGAGACTTAGCGCCAATCGCTATCACGCTAATACCAAAATTATTGGCGTCACCGTGCCATCACCTCTTGCGCTCCGTGCAAGGCCTCTATACTGCAAGCATTCGCCAGCGCGCATGGCGCAGGCCAGGATGATTCAGAGATGGGGCATGCTATGGAGTGGCTTGGTTTGCATTTCATGACCGGGCTACCGGAGAGCGGGCAGGTCATACTCGATTGCACCCATAACCCTTTTCTGGTGTTGCTGGCCTATCTGGTGGCTTGCGCGGCCGGCTTCGCCACGCTGGACATGACCGAGCGGGTCGGCCATGTGGAAAAATCCGCCTCCCAACGACTCTGGCGCTGGGTCGGTGCCGGGTGCCTGGCGGGCGGTATCTGGGCCATGCACTTCATCAGCATGCTGGCGTTCCAGGCGCCGATCGAAATCCATTACCACCTGCCCACTACCCTGCTCTCGCTGTTGTTCGCCCTGACCGCCTCGTGGCTGGCCATGCATACCCTCAGCCATCCTCAGCTGAATTTCTGGCAATACCTGCGGGCCGCGGTGTGGATCGGCCTGGGCATCGCAACCATGCATTACGTGGGCATGGCCGCCCTGCGATCGAATGCGATGGCCTACTACCAACCCGTCCTGTTCGGGCTTTCCATTGTGATCGCCATCGGTGCCAGCCTGGCCGCCCTGTTGATTTCCAGTCACCTGCGCGATGGCACCGGCGTGTTTCATCAATTGCTCAAGTACACCGCCAGCCTGGTGCTCGGGGCCGGCATCGTCAGCATGCATTTCACCGGCATGGCGGCGTTCAACCTGGTGCTGCCCCTCGGCAGTCTCCAGCCGTTGCCCGACAACAACAATCACCTGCAACTGGGGCTGACGGTGGCGGTAATTACGTTGCTGATCATCGGCAGCAGCATCAGTGCCGCACTGGCGGACAAGAAGCTGCAACACAAGGAACATGACCTGCAGCGGGTCAACGCCCTGCTCAGTCAATTGGATCAGGCGCGCATGTCGTTGCAACAGGTGGCGCACTACGACCCCTTGACCAATCTGATCAACCGCCGGGGCTTCAACCAGATCTTCGCCGAGAAACTCATCGAGAAAACCAACGAGGGCGGCATGCTGGCGGTGATGTTCCTGGACATTGACCACTTCAAGCGGATCAATGACAGCCTCGGCCATGACGCCGGCGACGAATTGCTCAAAGTCCTGGCCAGCCACATCAAGACCTCGGTGCGCAGTCATGAAGACGTGGTGGCGCGCTTCGGCGGCGACGAATTCTGCATCCTCATCACCCTGTACGACCGTGAAGAAGCGCGGCAAATGGCCCAACGCATCATGCTGAAAATGAAGGAGCCCATCGAGTTGTCCGGACGGCGCATGGTCATGACCACCAGCATCGGCATCAGCCTGTTTCCCGAAGACGGCAAGACCTGTGAAGAACTGCTGAAAAACGCTGACCTGGCGCTGTACCAGTCCAAGGATTGCGGTCGTAACGCCCTGCATTTTTTCAGTGCAAACCTGAAAACCCGCGCCACCCTGGAGTTGCAACTCGAAGAGGAACTGCGTCACGCCCTGCGCGAAAACACCGGGTTGATGCTGTATTACCAACCGATCTATGACCTGAGAACCGGCCTGGTCACCAAACTTGAAGCGCTGATTCGCTGGCAACATCCGGTTCACGGCTTGCTCACGCCGGATCGGTTCATCGCCATTGCCGAAGCCAACGGCCTGATCGCCGAGCTGGACAACTGGGTGCTGCGCAAGGCCTGTGAAGACTTGGGCGAGCTGTCCCGGTACGATTGCGAAGAACTCAAAATCGCGGTGAATTGCTCGCCCCTGAACCTGGCGCGAGAAGAACTGGCCAATGAAATCGAACACGCCCTGCACGCCTTCGGTGTGGCACCACACCGGCTGGAACTGGAAGTCACCGAGAATGCGCTGATGGGCAATATCACCAACACCCTGGTGTTGCTGCGGCAGATTCGTGCCCTCGGGGTCTCGTTGTCGATCGATGACTTCGGCACCGGCTATTCATCCCTGGCCTACCTCAGGCGCCTGCCATTAAACACGTTGAAGATCGACCGCTCGTTCATTCAAGACATCCCCAAGGCCACCCAGGACATGGAAATCGTCCAGGCCATTATCGTCATGGCCCACACCCTGCATTTGCAGGTCGTCACCGAAGGCGTCGAAACCTTCGAGCAATACGACTTTCTCGAACGCCACGGCTGCGATTTCGTTCAGGGATACCTGCTCAGCCGCCCGGTGCCGCTGGCCGAGCTGCGTCCGGTGCTGGCCGAAATCAATCAGCGCAAGCACGTGCACACCTTCAATCCTCTGAGTCTGGCTCGCGGTACAACTGCACTAACGTCGACGGATCCTTTTCCAGGAACCCCTGCCCCCCATGGAGGCGCATCAGTTGTGCGGCCAATCCGCTGATCGGCGTGGCCGAACCCTGCTCGCGGGAAAATTTCACGGCGTTGTCGAGGTCCTTGAGCAGCGTACGCACGTGCCATTTCACCGGTTCGAAACGGCTTTCGGCCATTTGCGGCGCGAGAATCTGCAGCGGTTTTGAATCGGCGAAACCACCGGCCAGCGCCTCGGCGATCAGGTGGGCGTCAACCCCGGAACGCTCGGCCAGGGCCACCACTTCGGCAATGACCAGGGCATTGCAGGCGACGATCATCTGATTGCAGGCCTTGGTCACCTGCCCCGCACCGACGGCGCCCATATGGGTCAGGCGCTGGCCAAGGGTCAACAACACCGGCCGCACGCGTGCAAGGTCTGCCGCTTCACCCCCAACCATGATCGCCAGGCTGCCGGCCTCGGCGCCGACCACCCCGCCGGAGACCGGCGCATCGATCCAACTCATACCGGTTTTACTGGCCAATGAGCTCGCCATTTCCCGCGTCGCGGTGGGTTCAAGGCTGGAAAAATCCACCAGTAACTGTCCGCTTTTCGCCCCCTCGGCAACGCCCGCCGGGCCGAACACCACCTCACGTACAACAGCAGTGTCGGCCAGACACAGCATCACCAGGTCCGCGTGCTGACACAGTTCGGCCGGTGTTGCCACTTGCCGTGCGCCGGCCTCGACCAGCGCTGCGCACTTGGCCGGATTGCGGTTCCACACCGTCAGCGGATAACCCGCCGCCAACAGGCGTCGGCACATCGGCAAGCCCATCAGGCCGATTCCGGCAAACCCCAGCGCAGGTAACGTTGCCATCATTTAGCCCCCTTTTGATTAAAGATCAGCGAATATTGGCCGATTCATCATGATTAAGGAAAGGATTCCCCCCAACGATGCTCAGGCCAAGGCTCTGACGCTTGGGTCATATTCGCGCTGCAAAAAGACGCGAGATCTCATTCCGTGATGGCTCGATGGCACCTTGTCGCCGAGCCAACCAGTCCAGGTATATGGCGCACAATGACTTCTAAAAATAACCCGGCCACCGCGGTATCCGACCTGACCCTGAGCCCCGCGGCGAACAGCCCCTCATCGTCGAAGCCATTGACCCCATCGCGCCCGCTGGCGACTCAGCAATACCTGTACTTCACCGAAACCAATACCGACCGCATCCTCGACAACCTCGATGGCCTGCGCGACCTGGTGTTCCCGCGCCCACCGCACCTGGAGGGCGACAACGAACAGCACAGCGATCAGGAATTCCCGTCGGTGTGCCTGATCGGCCTGGGCCGCTGTGGTTCGAACATCGCACTGGACGTGGCGGAGCTGGTGTACAACGCCCGCAAGTTCTACCTCAACGAATTCAACAACGAAGACCGTCTGTCGCCGGATAAACGCTACGCCGAAAAAGGCTACAGCCCGGCGCAGTGGATTCGCAATAACCTGCGCCTGGGGCCGAACAAGGCCAGCAAACCGGTGTTTCTGGTCGAGCCGCTGGTGATGCTCGGCGATTTGGACAAAGACATCGCCGGTCGCATCCGCTTCTCGCGCAAGGGCGAAAAAAGCGGCTTTTTGCGCGACTACAGCAAAATGAAAATCATGGACTTGTCGGAAGTCCACGCCGGTGGCGCCGGTAACGCGCCGATCCTCGGCCAGTACTTGGCCAAGATCATCCTGAACAAGGACACCCAGCGTTTCTCCAGCCCTGACTGGAAGATGATTCACTCGTACCTGATCGACAGCTGCGGGATCAAGGCAAACCAGTCGCGCCTGTATTTCTCGATCTTCAGTGCCGGCGGCGGTACCGGTTCAGGCATGGCCTCAGAGTTCGGCCTGGCCCAGCAGCACTCGTACATGAACAAGACGTTCGACACCAAGCCGATGGACGAGCACGACAGCAAGAGCGGTCATTCCTTCGTCTTCGAGCCGATCTTCACCAGCGGTATTTGCGTACTGCCGAACATTTCCGATCACCGCAGCGAAATGTCCGAGGCGCTGCACATCAACGCCGGTCGCCTGCTGTGCAAATACCTGTCGGAAGAGTGGGACTTCTCCTACAACTTCGCCAACGAAGACAGCAGTGAAGCCAGCGTCATGGGCCGTATCCGCCCATGGAACGCGATGATGCTGATCTCCAACGACATCATGCGTTACGCCGAAGAAAGCGATGATGGCAACATCCAGAACATCGACGTCAACGCGATGGAAAAGCACGCCAACCAATACATCTCACAGCAGATCTTCAACATTCTGACAGCGCAGGCGGTGACCACCGACTACGACCAGAACTATTTCCGTCGGGCTGGCATCGACATTGGCGAAACCATTCGCCTGGACGCCAACGACCTGTTCATGAGCCTGGCCGGCCCGGTGGCGATTGCCTACGCCGAGTCCGTGGTGCCGGAAACCCCGCCGCCGAGCAGCGACAAGTTCAAGGTGTTCGAGAAAGAGCCGCAGCGCCTGAACATCGACGACCTGTTCTTCCGCTCCATCGACCTGCCGCACTTCAACAAGGTCACCCAGGCGATTGAAGGCATCAGCCTGTTGCCGATCGAGTCCAAGCGCTATCGCGCCTCGCTTGAGCAGTACAAGAATTCTGGGTACGACGCAGCCGCCTTGCACGACTTGCACTTCTTCAAGAACTGTTCGTCGGTGGTCTCGATTGTTTCGCTGCCAAAGGACTACAAGCTGTCCTACATGGACCTGAACCGGTTGAAGACCCACCTCAACAGCCTGTTCCCGAACACCACGCTCAAGCGTTATGCACTGGTGATCGGCGCCTCGGCCAACCTGTCGCTGACCACCCTGATCGCCAAAAGCCCGTGCCTGTCGGACGACTTCCTGACCCTGATCGTGGCCTTCATCAAACGCTGCTTTGCGAAAAACCCGTACCGCTTCGACGAGACGCTGGACAACTCGATCCTGGACTTCATCATCAATGAAGACTTCGACGAGGACCGGATCGACGAACTGCTCAACGAATTCGAAAACCCGGCGAAAATCCTCGATACCAACTGGTACGCGATCAAACCGATGTACGAGAAGAAGTACCGTGAACTGATCAACGACAAGGACAAGTTTGTCTCGATCAATGACATCCGTTTGTCCCGGGATTGCGTGAAGAAGGCGATCAAGTATCTGCGCGAGATTTACCGTCACCGGATTGGCAAGACCAAGGTTATTTCTTTGAATAACCATACCGGTAAAACCGCTTAATCTGCGGCGCCCCCAATCGATCGTTCCCACGCTCTGCGTGGGAACGATCACAATTAAGCAACCAATCGGCTGCTCAATAAACTGTTCCCGTTACGTTTACGTCACCCTCGCCAAGACCCTTCTGTGGCCTTTCTCTACGGCAACATGCCATCACGCTACTCGGCTACACACTTTTGACCGGCAAAGTTGCGCACCAATTAAGCGCACACACTCAGCTCGTCGCCCTTTCCTGGATCAGGATCCACGGTGAAACCACCACGGCCCACAGCTCAGGATCGCGCTCGAAAAGATCCAGCGCCCGCGTTTCAGACAGCTTGGCGACCTTGTCGGCGGCCAGCCAGGCAGCGACTTTCTCGCCTTCATCGGTTGCCACTGCTTCTGCCGCAGCGATCAAATCCAGGCCTGGATCGACCCACAATAGGGCACCCCTGGCAAAGAACGGCTCCAACTCTTTCCAGGTAATAGATGCGGTCTCACCAAGCAGCTTGGCATAGAGGGTGCTAGGTTCTTGAGTCATGGGTTTCTGTCCGCAATGAAAAACGACGTGAATGATAACGTCGGTATTGCGCCAGAAAAACCCGGATGCAATTGCGTTACCGATCGAGAAATGCAGGAAAGCCAGGGAATGCTGCTGAATCCAAGTATTAGCCAGCTAACATCCCGCCGTGATTCTGTCTTTTTCTTTCAATAAAGCGACACCCTCAGGTTTTGCCCCCCGGCGCTGCCTTCCCAGGCTAACAATCGGCGCTCTACACTGTACCGGTACAGTTGCCGGGGGCATTTTCCGGAGGATATCAACGATATCTGACCCGGTTCTGCTGCTACGGCGCCAGGACTATAAAAACTACAACAGTAAGAGTGGAGCACTATGACTAAGGCTACTAAGCAGATTTCAAAACTGTTTGCCGCTATGGTTCTGGCCGGGGTTGCCAGCCATTCGTTCGCCGCTGACACCATCAAGATCGGCATCGCCGGCCCTAAAACCGGCCCTGTAGCCCAATACGGCGACATGCAGTTCAGTGGCTCCAAAATGGCCATCGAACAAATCAACGCCAAGGGCGGCGTCGACGGCAAGAAGCTCGAAGCCGTTGAATACGATGACGCCTGCGATCCAAAACAAGCGGTTGCTGTTGCGAACAAAGTCGTCAACGACGGTGTCAAGTTCGTGGTGGGTCACCTGTGCTCCAGCTCCACTCAACCGGCGTCCGACATTTACGAAGACGAAGGCGTGATCATGATCACTCCGGCTGCCACCAGCCCGGACATCACCACTCGCGGCTACAAAATGATCTTCCGTACTATCGGTCTGGACAGTGCCCAGGGCCCTGCCGCCGGTAACTACATTGCCGATCACGTCAAACCGAAAATCGTTGCTGTGCTGCACGACAAGCAGCAATACGGTGAAGGCATCGCCAGCGCCGTTAAAACCACCCTTGAGAAGAAAGGCGTCAAGGTTGCCGTGTTCGAAGGCATCAACGCCGGCGACAAAGACTTCTCTTCGATGGTCTCCAAGCTCAAGCAAGCCAACGTCGACTTCGTCTACTACGGCGGCTACCACCCGGAGCTGGGTCTGCTTCTGCGTCAATCCCAGGAAAAAGGCCTGAAAGCCAAGTTCATGGGCCCGGAAGGCGTGGGTAATGACTCCATTTCGCAGATCGCCAAGGAAGCTTCCGAAGGCCTGCTGGTAACCCTGCCGAAATCCTTCGACCAGGATCCGGCCAACATCGCCCTGGCTGACGCGTTCAAAGCCAAGAAAGAAGACCCGAGCGGTCCGTTCGTGTTCCCGTCCTACTCGGCTGTGCAAGTCATCGCCGAAGGCATCAAGGCCGCCAAGAGCGAAGACACCACTAAAGTGGCTGAAGCTATCCACAAAGGCACGTTCAAAACCCCGACCGGCGACCTGTCTTTCGACGAGAAGGGCGACCTGAAGGACTTCAAATTCGTGGTTTACCAGTGGCACTTCGGCAAACCTAAAACTGAAGTTTCGCCTCAGTAAGGCCTTGGCCTGACTGACTGCCAATAAAGCCCACGGCGTGCCGTGGGCTTTGTTTTACGAACGTATTGGGCCGCGCTGGCGTGATCCGCCAGTCTCCCCACCTGAAAATCTCAAAACCGTCATCAGCGGTTCGCTGGCAAACCTCGAATTCGAAGTGGATGCAGATCCACGGGGCTCGAGCGGGAAAATGACTCCACCAGTGAAATGCGTATCAGGTTTTTAGGAGCGCTGTAATGCCTGACATCTATCACTTCTTCCAACAGCTGGTTAATGGTCTGACCATTGGCAGCACGTATGCCCTGATCGCCATCGGCTATACGATGGTTTACGGCATCATTGGAATGATCAACTTCGCCCACGGCGAGGTATACATGATCGGCTCTTACGTGGCGTTCATCGCCATCGCCGGGCTGGCCATGCTGGGACTCGACAGTGTCCCTCTCTTGATGACCGCGGCTTTCCTCGCGACCATCGTCGTGACCAGTGCCTACGGTTACAGCATCGAACGGATCGCCTACCGCCCCCTGCGCGGCAGCAACCGTCTGATCCCGCTGATTTCCGCCATCGGCATGTCGATCTTCCTGCAGAACACGGTTCTGCTGGCGCAAGACTCCAAGGACAAATCCATCTCCAACCTGATCCCTGGCAACTTCGCCATCGGGCCAGGTGGCGCACATGAAGTGCTGATTTCCTACATGCAAATCGTGGTGTTCGTGGTGACCCTGGTCGCCATGCTCGGCCTGACGCTGTTCATCTCCCGTTCTCGCCTGGGCCGCGCCTGCCGCGCCTGTGCCGAAGACATCAAGATGGCCAACCTCTTGGGTATCAACACCAACAACATCATCGCCCTGACCTTCGTCATCGGTGCGGCACTGGCAGCCATCGCGGCTGTGTTGCTGAGCATGCAATATGGCGTGATCAACCCGAACGCCGGTTTCCTGGTCGGCCTCAAGGCCTTCACCGCAGCGGTACTGGGCGGTATCGGCAGCATCCCCGGAGCCATGCTCGGCGGGATCGTGCTTGGGGTAGCGGAAGCCTTTGGTGCCGATATCTTCGGCGACCAGTACAAGGACGTCGTGGCGTTCGGTCTACTGGTTCTGGTGTTGTTGTTCCGGCCAACCGGCCTGTTGGGCCGTCCGGAGGTTGAGAAAGTATGACTAGGAATCTTAAACAGGCGTTGTTCAGCGCCTTGCTGGTGTGGGCGGTTGCCTACCCGGTACTGGGTCTGAAACTGACCATTGTCGGCATCAACCTCGAAGTCCATGGCACCAGCACTGCAACGCTGATCACCATCGCCGTGTGCTCGGTGCTGATGTTCCTGCGAGTGCTGTTCGACCAGCAGATCAGCTCGGCCTGGAAAGCCTCGCCCAACCTGCCGGTGATGCCGGCCAAGGCCAGTCACTTCCTGACCCTGCCGACGACTCAACGCTGGATCATCATCGCGTTAATCGTGGGTGCACTGGTCTGGCCGTTCTTCGGCTCTCGCGGGGCGGTGGACATCGCCACGCTGGTGCTGATCTACGTGATGCTCGGCCTGGGCCTGAACATCGTGGTCGGCCTGGCTGGCCTGCTCGACCTCGGTTACGTCGGCTTCTACGCCGTGGGCGCCTACAGCTACGCGCTGCTGTCGCACTACTACGGCCTGAGCTTCTGGATCTGCCTGCCGATCGCCGGGATGATGGCGGCCACCTTTGGCTTCCTGCTCGGTTTCCCGGTACTGCGTTTGCGCGGTGACTACCTGGCAATCGTGACCCTGGGTTTCGGTGAAATCATCCGTCTGTTCCTGCGTAACCTGACCGACCTCACGGGTGGTCCGAACGGCATCAGCAACATTCCCAAGCCCACGCTTTTCGGGCTCAGCTTTGATAGAACTGCCGCAGAAGGTCTGCAGACCTTCCACGAGTACTTCGGCCTGGAATACAACTCGATCAACAAGGTGATCTTCCTTTACCTGATCGCGGTGTTGTTGTCGTTGTTCGCGCTGTTCGTCATCAACCGCTTGCTGCGTATGCCCCTGGGCCGTGCCTGGGAAGCGCTGCGTGAAGACGAAATTGCCTGCCGTGCACTGGGTCTCAATCCAACGGTCATCAAGCTGTCGGCCTTCACCCTGGGTGCCTGCTTCGCCGGTTTCGCCGGTAGCTTCTTCGCCGCGCGCCAAGGCCTGGTGACACCGGAGTCCTTCACCTTCATCGAATCGGCGACCATCCTCGCCATCGTGGTGCTGGGCGGCATGGGCTCGCAACTGGGCGTCGTACTCGCCGCCACGGTGATGATCCTGTTGCCGGAAATGATGCGTGAGTTCAGTGAATACCGCATGTTGATGTTCGGCGCCTTGATGGTGCTGATGATGATCTGGCGTCCACAAGGTCTGCTGCCGATGCAACGCCCCCACATGGAGCTGCGCAAATGAGCCGTGAGATCCTGAAAGTCACTGACCTGAGCATGCGCTTCGGCGGCCTGTTGGCGGTCAACAGCGTGGCCCTGACCGTCAAAGAGAAACAAGTGGTATCGATGATCGGCCCCAACGGCGCCGGCAAGACCACCGTGTTCAACTGCCTGACCGGTTTCTACCAGCCCACCGCCGGCAGCATCGTGCTGGACGGCGAACAGATCCAAGGGTTGCCGGGCCACAAGATCGCCCTCAAAGGCGTGGTGCGCACCTTCCAGAACGTGCGGCTGTTCAAGGACATGACAGCGGTCGAGAACCTCTTGATCGCGCAACATCGTCACCTGAACACCAATTTCCTGGCCGGTCTGTTCAAGACCCCCGCGTTCCGCAGAAGCGAACGCGAGGCCATGGAATACGCCGAGTACTGGCTGGAAAAGGTCAACCTCAAGGAGTTCGCCAACCGTCCGGCCGGCACCCTGGCCTACGGTCAGCAACGTCGCCTGGAAATCGCTCGCTGCATGATGACCCGCCCGCGGATCCTCATGCTCGACGAACCGGCTGCCGGTCTCAACCCGCGGGAAACCGAAGACCTCAAGGCACTGATCGGCATCCTGCGTGAAGAGCATGATGTGACCGTGCTGCTGATCGAACACGACATGAAACTGGTCATGAGCATTTCTGACCACATCTTCGTGATCAACCAGGGCACGCCCCTGGCCGACGGTACGCCGGAACAGATCCGCGACAATCCTGAAGTGATCAAAGCCTACCTGGGGGAAGCGTAAATGCTGCAGTTCGAAAACGTTTCCACCTTCTACGGCAAGATCCAGGCGCTGCACAGCGTCAACGTCGAAGTCCGCCAGGGCGAGATCGTGACGCTGATCGGCGCCAACGGTGCCGGCAAGTCGACCCTGCTGATGACCCTCTGCGGTTCGCCGCAAGCCCACAGCGGCAGCATCCGCTACATGGGTGAAGAGCTCGTCGGCCAGGACTCGTCGCACATCATGCGTAAAAGCATCGCCGTGGTCCCGGAAGGTCGTCGGGTGTTTGCCCGCCTGACCGTGGAAGAGAACCTCGCCATGGGCGGATTCTTCACCGACAAGGGCGATTATCAGGAACAGATGGACAAGGTTCTCGGACTTTTCCCACGCCTGAAAGAACGTTTCGCCCAACGCGGCGGCACTATGTCTGGCGGCGAACAGCAAATGCTCGCCATCGGCCGTGCGCTGATGAGCAAGCCCAAGCTGTTGCTGCTCGACGAGCCATCGCTGGGCCTGGCACCGATCATCATCCAGCAGATCTTCGACATCATCGAACAACTGCGCAAGGACGGTGTGACGGTGTTTCTGGTGGAGCAAAACGCCAACCAGGCGCTGAAAATCGCTGACCGTGCCTATGTGCTGGAAAACGGCCGGGTGGTGATGACTGGCACCGGTGAAGCGCTGCTGACCGACCCGAAAGTGCGCGAAGCGTACCTCGGTGGTTAAGCGATTGCGGTAAACAAAAAAACGGCCTTCGCAGGCCGTTTTTTTCTGCCTGCCACAACCATAATGAAAATCCCCTGTGGGAGCGAGCCTGCTCGCGATGGCAATTTCACATTCAACCGAGATATTGACTGACTTACCGCAATCGCGAGCAGGCTCGCTCCCACAGGGTTTTTGGGGTGTTTGGGAGAACGTGTTTAATCAGTGTCAGCGTTACTTCCTGCAAGCTACACATCCTTGCGCCGTTGCCTACGACTACGCCAGAATCCGCCGGCTTGTGCGCCTTGGGCCTGGCCTCTATCGTTTCCCTGCCACTGCCTATCAGTGGTCGGGTTTAGTCGCTCGGTTGTTTTTCACAGAAACGCATAAGCGCCATAGGGTCAGGTATCCCTTCCCTGCACTTGATGGCGGCTGTGTGCAGGGCGCCTTCGGGCGCGCCGAGTTTCTGTGCTCATCGGTCGACTAACCTGCACACCGCTGCCACCCTCGTTTAGTCGCGAACCGGGCGCAGCCCTTATCGCGAGCACAGACTTATGTTCAAGAATTCACCTAATCCCCCACACAACCCCAGCACGATATTTGTCGTCGCGTCCGGACACGATGTGCAAACCCTGCTGGGCCACGCCTGTGAATCACTGGCATCGGCCAGCGTAATGGCCAGTAATTTCGCCGCGCTCCTCGAAGGCTCGCACCGCCACATGCTGCTCGGCATCCAGCAAAGCATCATGCTCGGTGAGCTGGTCGTTAATCGAGCGCTCGACAACATTGATCCGCAAAACGCCTGACGTAACCGGTTCGCCCCCGTAGGAGCTGCCGAAGGCTGCGATCTTTTGACTTTGATCTTTTCTGAATCACTGAAGATCAAGATCAAAAGATCGCAGCCTTCGGCAGCTCCGGGGGTCTGCGTATTAACAACACAAACAAGCTTGATCTGTAGATACATTTTTTATATATTTGCACCTACAGACCAAGACAAAGTGATCGCTATGACAGTAACCTCCCTGGCACAAGCATTCAGCAAAGACCAGTGCGTGACTGGTTTGCGAGCGGCTGTCGGCATACTCGAAAAGTGGCAAGCGTCGAGCGATCAGGCCTGTCGTATCTTGCGCATTTCCCGCAGTACGTACTCCCGGGCAAAGCAGCGCGATCCCGATTGGTCCGTAAACCTGGATTCAGACCAGATGCAGCGCATCAGTTTTATTCTCAACATCCATGCCACCCTGCGCCTTGTCTTTGATAACCCTGAAAACGTCTATGGTTTTGCGGCGATGGCGAACGAAAACGAGTTCTTCAACGGGCGTAGCCCGCTCGAAATCATGTCCCAGGGGGATATGATTTCCCTGTACGAGACGTTTCGGCGGATCGACATGCTGCGAGGCGCACAATGGTAACGGTGAGCCAGCTGGCTGTACTGGCCGGTGAGCAGTTGCAGGCCTACCGATTGATCAATTCAAAATTTCCGCCCATTGCGCTGTTTGACGACGTGGCAAACGCGGACGAATTTGATGCGCTGTATCAGATCCAGGCCCTCACCAATCCGAGACTGCAAAATGAAGTCGGCCGGCTTGAGCTGATACCGCGTGCGCAGATTCCCTTCGGCATCCCTGGGTGCTCTTACGCAATCGCTCCTTTCACCCACATCAACCCAGCGGGTTCGCGTTTCAGCGATGGCAGTTTCGGCGTGTTGTACCTGGCTGCCTCGATGGAAACCGCACTGGCAGAGGTGCAGCATCATCAGAACCAGTATTGGTCGAAAGTCCAGGGGCTCAATTACGAGAGGTTTGTTTTCCGCGGGTTATCCTGTACTTTCGTTGACGAAGCCATGAGGGATGCCGTGTCCATTGCGATGGACGATCCTGTCTACGATCCTGTCGATTACACGCACTCCCATCGCTTGGGAAAGGCCATCAAGGATGCCGGAATCCCTGGTCTGCGGTACAACTCCGTGCGCATGCAGGGGAGCCATTGCTGGGCATTGATGACTCCCAGCCCCCTCTCATCGATCACTCAAACAGCCCACTACGAGATGATCTGGAACGGTCAGATCACCAGCGTCAGTAAAATCAGCATTGCCTGACGACCTTATCGGCAAAAAAATTTTTAGGTGGCCTGTAACGCATCGCCCTGTCGTTTCTCTAGAGCAGTAAGCAAGCACAAACGCTTGCCAACCCAAGCTCAATTTCGGAGAAACATCATGACTGCTACCACCCGCACCCTGTCCGCCACCGCCCTGGTGCTGGCCCTCGGTTCTGCCCTGAGCATCGCCGCTGTCTCCACTGCCCATGCCGCTGACGACAACATGGAAAAATGCTTCGGCGTGGCCATGAAAGGCAAAAACGATTGCGCCGCCGGCGCTGGTACTACTTGCGCCGGTACGGCAAAAACCGACCATCAGGCCAATGCCTGGAAACTCGTCCCTAAGGGTACCTGCGTCACCACGATGAGCAAAACCTCGCCAACCGGTTTCGGCCAATTGGAAGCCTACAAAGCCAAGTCGTAATCCGCACCCAGCCTGAGCATCGACCATGAACCCTATACTTTCCGGGCTCCCGCCCCGCTCCGGGCTGGGGCTCAAGACCGAGCACTTTCGTGAAGTACTCGGTGCACAACCGGACATCGGTTTCTTCGAAGTCCACGCCGAAAACTACATGGTGGCCGGCGGCCCGTTTCATCATTTTCTGGGGTTGATTCGCGAGCAGTATCCGCTATCGCTACACGGCGTTGGCTTGTCTATTGGTGCCGAAGGTCCGCTGGATGGTCTGCACCTGCAAAGGCTTGCCGCGCTGCTCGAACGCTATCAACCCCAATCCTTTTCCGAACACCTGGCCTGGTCCAGCCATGGCCCGGTGTTTCTCAACGACCTGCTGCCCCTGGCCTACGATGCGCCGACGCTGAACCGCGTCTGCGAGCACATCGAACAGGTGCAGTGCTCCCTCAAACGCCCAATGCTGCTGGAGAACCCGGCGACGTATCTGGCGTTCCAGCGCTCGACAATCGATGAAGCCGACTTCATCAGCGAGGTCATTCGCCGCACCGGTTGCGGCCTGCTGCTGGACGTCAACAACGTCTACGTCTCCTGCATCAATCACCAAAGGGATCCGCTGGCCTACATCGACGCGCTGCCGCTGCACGCTGTGGGAGAGATTCATCTGGCCGGGTTTGCCGAAGACACCGACAGCCTCGGCGACCGTCTGCTGATCGACGATCACGGTGCGCCCATCGATAACGCGGTGTGGGCGCTGTACAGGCAGGTACTGGAGCGAGTTGGCCCGATCGCCACGTTGATCGAGCGCGACAACCAATTGCCGGCCTTCAGCGTGCTGCACGCCGAAGCCCGTCAGGCCGATGAGTTACTGCATTGCGCGGGGAGCCGATCATGAGCACTCAAGCTGCGTTTGCCGCCGCCCTGCTCAATCCGCAACTGCCCTGCCCCGATGGTTTGTTCAGTGCCAATGGCGCCGATCCCGCCAGCCGTTTCGCGGTGTATCGCAACAATGTGCAGAGCTCGCTGATCAACGCCTTGGCCGACAGTTACCCAGTGGTTGCGCAATTGGTGGGCGATGAGTTCTTTCGGGCGATGGCGGGGCTATATGTGCAGCATTGCCCGCCTCAAGGCCCACTCATCAACGATTACGGCAAGGACTTCGCCGAGTTCATCGACAGCTTTGAACCGGCAGCCAGCGTGCCTTATCTGGCCGACATGGCGCGGCTGGAGCGGTTGCGCGTTCAGGCCTATCACGCCGCCGATGCGCCGCCACTGCGCCATGAGCAGATTGCCGCCGCGCTGTCGGACCCGCAGGCACTGAGCGAGCTGACGGTCGGGTTTCATCCCTCCCTGAATCTGCTGACTTCAGCTTTTGCCGTGGTTGCGATCTGGGCCGCGCATCAACAGGACGTGACGCTGGCCGGTATTGACATTGACCACGGGCAAAACGCGCTGGTGCTGCGCAATGGTCTGGAGGTTGAGGTTTTCGCCATCGACCACGGCGCCTGCACCTTCATTCAGAACCTGCGAAACGGCCAGCCTCTGGCCCAAGCGCTGGAAACAGTGCCCGACTTCGACCTTAGCCAAACCCTGGCGCTGCTGATCAGCCACAACGTCATCACCCATTTACACCAGAAGGTATCGCCATGAACCGCCATCACAACCCCATCACCC
The DNA here is from genome assembly GCF_000282555.1 of Pseudomonas sp. GM102. Lineage (NCBI taxonomy): Bacteria > Pseudomonadati > Pseudomonadota > Gammaproteobacteria > Pseudomonadales > Pseudomonadaceae > Pseudomonas > Pseudomonas sp. GM102. The sequence goes on from NZ_AKJB01000126.1 coordinate 39,129, forward strand.
GAGCCATCAAGTGGCTGGAAAAAATCCCCCACAGCCTGATCGCCTTTATCGCGCGTTTTTCGATTGCCGCGGTGTTCTGGAAGTCCGGGCAAACCAAGGTGGAAGGCCTGGCCATCGACTTGATCGACGGCACGTTGCAACTCGGCGCACCAAGGCTGGCGGACTCGACTATTCCGTTGTTCGAGAGCGAATATCACCTGCCATTGCTCTCCCCGGAACTGGCGGCGCACCTGGCAGCCTTCGCCGAGCATTTTTTTCCGGTGCTGATCCTGATCGGCTTCGCCACCCGCTTTTCGGCTCTGGCGCTATTGGGTATGACCCTGACCATTCAGCTGTTCGTGTACCCCGATGCTTATCCGACCCACGGCACTTGGGCTGCGGTGTTGCTGTACTTGATGGCGACCGGGCCGGGCAAGTTGTCGATTGATCATCTGATTGCCAAGCGGTATGCCAGACCTCAAAACTCCAGACAATGAAGATCCCTGTGGGAGCGAGCCTGCTCGCGATAGCGCAGTGTCAGCCACCATCAATGCCGAAATGTCACACCGTCATCGCGAGCAGGCTCCCACAGGGATTGGGTGGTGAGAGGTTACCGTTGAAGCCGATCCAACGCCTCGCCACTGCGCTTGAACCAACCCATCAAATAATCCGCCAGCACTTGGGTGCGCTTCGGCAAACCGCCTTGATACGGGTGCACCAGGTACATCGGCATGCTGCGAGTATGATAATCGCGCAGGAGCCAGCGCAAACGCCCGTCAGCCAATTCCTCTTGCAGCAAATACGATGGCAAACGCGCAATGCCCGCATCCGCCAGCGCGGCCTTCTTCAAGAGGTTGTAGTGGTTGCTGGCGAACGGCCCCGAGACTCGCACCCGCAGTAACTCGTGCTGTTGGTGATAGAGCCATTCTTCGCGACCGCTGTAATGGCTGTTGAGCAGGCAGCGGTGTTCGGCCAGGGCTTGAGGCGTCAGTGGTTCACCGAATCGCTCAAGGTACGCTGGGCTGGCGCAAGTCATCTCGTGCCAGGCCAGCAGCGGACGGGCAACCAGGCGTTCGTCGTTGGCTACTTCCGAGCGGATCGCCAGGTCGAAACCGTCCCGGGACAGGTCACGGTAGTTATTGTTGAGCTCCAGTTCGATCTGCACCTCGGGGTACTGCCGGGAAAACTCCAGCAGCGCGCCGTCAAAGAAGGTTTCCCCCAATGAAACCGGAACCGTCATCCGCACAGGGCCGGCCATGTCGTCTTTCAACCGCGCCAAGGCCTGACGCGCTCGCTCGACTTGAATCACCAGTGCCTGGGCTTGCGGCAATAGCGCCGCGCCTGCCGCCGTCAGGCTCAAGCGGCGTGTGGTGCGTTGTAGCAACACCACGGAGAACCGCGTTTCCAGCAGGCTGATGCGCTTGGAGAGTTGCCCTTTGCTGCAGCCCAGTTGCTGGGCAGCCAAGGTGAAACTGCCCGCCTCGATCAACACCGCGAATGCCGCCAGGTCGTCCATTTCGCTCATGGGATTGTTTCCATTTGAAAACCAAAGGTTGCCTATTAGCCCGCTTATCTATGGAAAAAACCACTCTAAACTTAAATTTAAATCCAACCCATTCAGGTACATTGCGATGAAAATTCTTTTGATTGGCGCCTCTGGCACCGTCGGTTCGGCCATTGACCATGAACTGTCCCAGCGCCACGAAATCATCCGTATCGGCCGTAAAAGCGGTGAGTTTCAGGTCGACATCAGTGACAGCGCCTCGATCCGCAAATTATTCCAACAGACCGGCAACTTCGACGCGCTGATCTGCGCCGCCGGCAGCGTCAACTTCGTGCCGCTGGCGACCATGACCGAACAAGACTTCGAGCTCGGCTTGCGGGATAAGCTGATGGGTCAGGTCAACCTGCTGCTGATCGGCCGGGAATTCGCCAATGACGGTGCGTCATTCACCTTCACCACCGGCATCCTCAGCCACGATCCGATTCGTACGGGTAGCTCGGCCTCGCTGGTCAACGGCGCCCTCGACAGTTTCGTCCGTGCAGCAGCGATCGAACTGCCGCGTGGCCTGCGCATCAACTCGGTCAGCCCCAATGTGCTGGTCGAAGCCATGGGTAGCTACGCCCCGTACTTCCGTGGCTTCAAACCGGTTCCCGCCGCCGAAGTGGCGCTGGCCTACGCCAAAAGCGTGGAAGGCTTACAGACCGGCCAGACCTATCGCGTCGGCTAAACCCAACACGCCCCGGAACAAAAGATCGCAGGCTTCGCCAGCTCCTACAAAAGCACCGCGTACACCCCGGAGGAGCTGCCGCAGGCTGCGATCTTTTGATCTTGATTCTGGGAAAGCGAGGACATTGCAGGGTTGTGATGAACGGTCAGGCTGAGTAACGTGGCGACACTTGTCAGGAGACTCAAAGATGCGTGTTGCCCGTTCCTTGGTGCTTGTTGCCCTGCTTCCGCTGTTCGCCGCTTGCCAGTTGCTTGATGGCCCGCGCGAAAGTGCTTCCCATGTGGGCCAGACCCGCCTGCAGGGCCAGTTGACGGCGGCCGACGGCAAGCTGCTGTTCCAGCCGTGCAATGAGCAGCGCAGTTTGGTGGTCAACGACACCGGCGGCACCAGCGTCCTGCAAGAAGCCGCAAGCCTGGCCGATGATCAGGGCAAGCTGTTCGCCGACGTGCGCGGCCGGATCACCGCCAGCGGCCAGCTGGATCTGGAGCAGTTGTACCGCGTCGAACGCTCGGGCACGGCGTGCGACGATCCCAATTTCAAGCAGCTGACACTGCGCGCCGCCGGCCATGGCCCGGAATGGAACGTCAGAGTCAGCGGCAAAGGCATGGTCATCGACCGCGCCGGCCAGCCGCCCTTGGCCCTGCCGTACGTTGAAGAGCAACTGGGCGATGGCCGCTTCAACCTCAGCACCGAAGCCAATAACCAGCGCATCGAGCTCTGGGTCGCGCCGCAACGTTGCGTCGACAGCAGCACCGGCAGCGTGCAACACATGAGCGCCGAGCTACGCATCGATGGCCAGGTGCAACGCGGCTGCGGGTATTTCGGCGGATCGCGTAACGACTGATCGTTTTTGCCTCACGGGAATCATCCTTTGAGGCTTATAATCGCGGGCTTCAAACGCCTTGGCGCAGTTGTGCGCCCCGCGAACCGGATCCCGTCATGTTACGAATCACCGAACTCAAGCTGCCGATCGACCATCCCGAAGAAGACCTGCGCCCTGCCATCGTGCAGCGCCTGGGCATCGCCAGTGATGACCTGCTCGATTTCACCTTGTTCAAGCGCAGCTACGATGCTCGCAAAAAGTCCTCCGAACTGTGCTTCATCTACACCATTGACCTCAACGTTCGCGATGAGGCGGCGGTACTGCACACATTCGCCGATGACCGTAACGTCAACGTGGCGCCGGATGTCAGCTACAAAGTGGTCGGCCAAGCGCCGGCCGACCTGAGCCAGCGCCCGATCGTGGTCGGGTTCGGCCCCTGCGGGATCTTCGCCGGACTGCTGCTGGCGCAGATGGGCTTCAAGCCGATAATTCTCGAACGTGGCACCGAAGTGCGTCAGCGCACCAAGGACACCTGGGGCCTGTGGCGCAAAAGCGTGCTCAACCCCGAATCCAACGTGCAGTTCGGTGAAGGCGGCGCGGGTACGTTCTCTGACGGCAAACTCTACAGCCAGATCAAGGACCCGAAATTCATCGGTCGCAAAGTCTTGCACGAGTTCGTCAAGGCCGGCGCGCCGGAAGAAATCCTCTACGTCAGCAAACCGCACATCGGTACGTTCCGTCTGACCGGTGTAGTGGAAAACATGCGTGAGCAAATTCGCGCCATGGGCGGCGAAGTGCGCTTCCAGCAGCGCGTCACCGATGTGTTGATCGAAGATGGCCAACTGGTCGGCGTCGAGCTCAATGGCGGCGAGCAGATCCATTCCAAACACGTGATTCTGGCCCTCGGCCACAGCGCCCGGGACACCTTCCGCATGCTCCACGGCCGCGGCGTGTACATGGAAGCCAAGCCGTTCTCGGTGGGTTTCCGCATCGAGCACCCGCAATCGCTGATCGACCGCGCACGCCTGGGCAAGTACGCCGGGCACCCGAAACTCGGCGCTGCGGACTACAAACTGGTGCACCACGCCAGCAACGGCCGTTCGGTCTACAGCTTCTGCATGTGCCCGGGCGGCACCGTCGTGGCGGCGACCTCCGAGCCGAACCGCGTGGTCACCAACGGCATGAGCCAGTACTCGCGTAACGAGCGCAACGCCAACTCCGGTATCGTCGTCGGGATCACCCCGGAAGTCGACTATCCAGGTGGCCCGCTGGCCGGCATCGAGTTGCAGGAACGCCTGGAATCCCACGCCTTTGTGTTGGGCGGCAGCAATTACGAAGCGCCAGCGCAATTGGTCGGCGACTTCATTGCAGGCAAGCCGTCGACCGAATTGGGCAGCGTCGAGCCGTCCTACAAGCCGGGCGTTGCCTTGGGTGATTTGGCCCTGGCGTTGCCGGCGTTCGCCATCGAAGCGATTCGCGAAGCCTTGCCGGCGTTCGAGAAGCAGATTCGTGGCTACTCGCTGCACGACGCCGTGTTGACCGGGATCGAGACGCGCACGTCATCGCCACTGCGGATTACCCGTAACGAGTCGATGCAAAGCCTGAACGTGAAGGGCTTGTTCCCGGCGGGTGAAGGCGCGGGTTATGCGGGCGGGATTCTGTCGGCGGGTGTCGACGGGATTCGGATTGCCGAAGCGGTGGCCCGAGACATCCTTGGCCTCGAGGCCTAAGGAACGATCACACGCCCCTGTAGGAGCGAGGCTTGCCCGCGAAGAAGTTGACGCGGTCTTTCTGAAAGACCGCATTATCGTTCTTCGCGGGCAAGCCTCGCTCCTACAGGGGGCGGTGTTTGGTGTCAGATATTGGCGCGCAACACGCTGGCCGGCAACGGCTCGCCGCGCTCGACACTCGCCGCCACGGCATCCATCAAACCACTCAACTCATACCCCTGGGCCTTGAGCCAGGCCTGATCGTAATAGGTGGTGGCGTAGCGCTCGCCGCCATCGCACAGAATCGCCACGATCGACCCCGACTCCCCCGCCGCCTTCATCTGTTGCGCCGCCATCAGCGCGCCAATCAGGTTGGTGCCGCTTGATCCGCCTACATGCCGACCCAAACGCTGCGCCAGATAGTGCATGGCCGCCAGCGACAAGGCGTCCGGCACCTTGACCATCGCATCGATCACTTTGGGCAGGAACGACGCTTCCACTCGTGGCCGACCAATGCCTTCAATCCGTGATCCGCAATCCAGGCGCAAGCTGGCGTCGCCAGTCTGGTAATAATCGAAGAACACCGAACGCTCGGCATCGGCGCACAACACGCGGGTGCAGTGCTGGCGATAGCGCACGTAACGGCCGAGCGTCGCGGTGGTGCCGCCGGTGCCGGGACTGGAAATCAGCCAGCTCGGTTCCGGATGTTGCTCGAAGCGCATCTGCTGGAAGATCGATTCGGCGATGTTGTTGTTCGCCCGCCAGTCGGTGGCGCGTTCGGCGTAGGTGAACTGGTCGATGAAGTGCCCGTCGTGTTCGCGAGCCAGGCGTTCGGACTCGGCGTAGATCTGCGTCGGATCGTCCACCAGATGGCTCTTGCCGCCGTAGATAGCGATCTGCGCGATCTTTTCCTTGGACGTGCTTGCGGGCATCACTGCAATGAACGGCAACCCCAGCATCCGGGCGAAGTACGCCTCGGAAATCGCCGTCGAACCGCTGGAGGCTTCGATCACCGGCGCACCCGGTTTGAGCCAGCCGTTACACAGGGCGTAGAGAAACAACGAGCGCGCCAGCCGATGTTTCAGGCTACCGGTGGGATGGCTCGACTCATCCTTGAAGTACAACTCGATGCCCGGCAACCCCGGTAACGGCATGGGAATCAGGTGGGTGTCAGCGCTGCGCTGGAAGTCGGCTTCGATGATCCGGATGGCTTCGCGGGCCCACTGTCGGTTGTCGCTCATGATGGTTTTCTCGTTGAATCAGGCAAAGAGTCGGCCTTGTCGCAAGGCTCAGCCCACAAGCTTAGGAAAGAACCTACATCATGCACAGATACAGCTGAGGTCCAATACGTCCGGCAACTGCTAGGCTCAGGCCTTTGCTGACCGCCCACGTTGTAACGGCATATAACAAAAAAGAATATAACTTTTGTTTTAACAACTAACGGTACGGGTTAGGGTGTGCCACCTTTTGAATTCATCGATGGAGAGCGACCTTGCCTCTGCGTAGCACGTTCACGCGTTTCTTTCAGTTGGAAGCTGCCAGCGGTCTGTTATTGATCGCCGCGGCCGCTCTCGCCCTGATCATCAACAATTCATCACTGTCGTGGCTCTATAGCGGGCTGCTGGACACCCCCGTGGTGGCTCAGATCGGCGCGCTGAAAATCGCCAAGCCACTTTTGTTGTGGATCAACGACGGCCTGATGGCCCTGTTCTTCCTGCTGATCGGCCTGGAAGTGAAACGCGAAGTCCTCGACGGCCAACTGTCGAAACCGTCGCAGATCGTCTTGCCCGGCGCGGCGGCGATTGGCGGCATGGTGGTGCCGGCGCTGATCTACTGGTTCCTCAACCGCGACAATCCGCCCGCCCTGAGTGGCTGGGCCATTCCGACCGCCACCGATATCGCCTTCGCCCTCGGCGTACTGGCCCTGTTGGGCAAACGCGTGCCGGTGTCGCTGAAACTGTTCCTCATGACCCTGGCGATCATCGACGACCTGGGCGCGATCATCATCATCGCGATCTTCTATTCCGGCGCACTGTCGACCTTGTCCCTGGCATTGGCCGCAGCCTGCATCGCGGCCTTGATCGGGATGAACCGACTCGGCGTGGTCAAGCTCGGGCCGTACATGATCATCGGGCTGATCCTCTGGGTCTGCGTGCTCAAGAGCGGCGTGCATGCCACGCTGGCCGGTGTGACCCTGGCCTTCTGCATCCCACTGCGTACGAAAAACGCCGAGCCTTCGCCGCTGCTGACCCTGGAACATGCCCTGCATCCGTGGGTGGCCTACGGCATCCTGCCGCTGTTTGCCTTCGCCAACGCCGGCCTGTCACTGAGCGGCGTGACCACCGAAAGCTTCACCCACGACGTGCCGATGGGCATCGCCGTCGGCCTGCTGCTGGGCAAGACCGTCGGCGTGTTCGGCCTGACCTGGCTGGCGGTAAAAATCGGCATCGCCGCCCTCCCCCAAGGCGCCAACTGGGGCCAGGTGCTGGGTGTGGCGATCCTCTGCGGCATCGGTTTCACCATGAGCCTGTTCGTCGGTTCCCTGGCCTTCGTGCCCGGCACCAGTGAATACGCCGGGATGGATCGAATGGGGATTCTGACCGGCTCGATACTGGCGGCATTGCTCGGTTATGCGGTGACGGCAGCAGCGAGTCGCAAGAGCACTGCGCTGCAGTCCTGAACGATAGAGAACACTCTTAGCGACATTCAGGATTCGTCCTACAGCCACGATTAGCCACGTTCGTTAACGTCGTGCAGCCCCTCTTTCAGGGGTTGCCGATGGACGAGCGAAAGGACAATCAGTGGCTGGCCACAAGGACATCCCCCGGGTGAAAAACCCACCGTCAGGCGACGGGCATCACGTCACCCATCGCTACATGACGGCCACCGAACTGGCCGAGCGCGATGCCAGGCAAAATGCCTACGACGCTATGCTCGCCCGGCAGCAAGCCTTCGAAGACAGCCTTCAGGTCGCTGCGAAAAAGGACAACGTTGTCCGCGCGGGCTGCGTATTCGCCAAGTCCTGCAAACTGCCCGATGCAATCATCGACTACACGAATCCCTCTGGCGTTGTTCCGACTGACAGTCTGAAAGACTACGGCGAACTGGTTCTGCTCGGCGCTCGCGAAGCCGATGAAAGCGGTGTTGTACCGCTCAAGAAAATCAGTGGCACTGCGATTCCGGCGGGTTTCGGCAGCTTCGCGCTAGCCGGCTCAGCGTTCACCGCACTGCCCGCCGTCGCCGCCAGCACCGCCGCGGCCACCTTGGCAGGCCTGGTGGCGCTGATCATACCGTCGAGCCTTGGCGACAGCTCACTCTATACCGAAGACCAACTGCGATCCCTCAAACAGGCCCGCACTCGCGTACGCCTCAGAGTCGAGCAACAGGCTGACGGCAGTCTCAAGGGATACGGTTTCTACACCGGTAAAAACCGTGACTGGGAGATGGTCGATGTCGCGCAATTCACCTTGCGCGGCAGTCAGCAGGTGGCGGATCTTGGTGACGGCATCGAGCTGATCTGGACACCGGCCGAGGACGGTTCAAACATCCTCGGCATCCCCGCCCTGGAAGCCGCACCGCAAGCACCGCACATCTGGGTTTACCCACCGACGAAGGCGGCTGACAGCATCATCGTGAATCCGGTGTACCCGCCTGAGTACAAGGATTTCATTCTGGTGTTTCCGGCGGATTCGGGGGTGTTGCCGGTTTATATTGTGGTGAATGTTTCAGGAAGACGGGTTCCTAACCCCGATCACGACTATCACTCTGCACCTGAAACAGAGGAAATCACTGGTTTCTTGGGCTTGAAAGAAGCAAAAAAGAAAACCCCACGACAAGGGGGCGGTGGACTTCGAGAGCGTTGGATTGATGCCAAGGGTCGAACAATTTATGAATGGGACTCTTTGCATGGGGAGCTGGAAGCTTATCGGGCAAGCAATGGAAGCCATCTAGGCTCGTTCGACCACCTGACAGGCAAGCAAATAGACCCGCCTAAAAAAAACCGCAGCATTAAAAAGTATTTGTGAGGCCAAGATGGGACTGAAGATCAGATTGGACTGGTATGACAAAGAAACGGAAATAGCAGCCGGAAAAGAATACTCCGCCGATCTTGGTGATGACGGTTCAGTAATCGATGCATTAGGCCTGATGGCGGAAAGCGAGATCTACGACGGTGGATTTGACGTTTTATCGGCGTGGGTGCCAGAGCTTCAGCCTCTGTTCAAGCATAAGATCAATACTGCAGCTTTTGATTACCAAGTTGCATTTCGATATCGGAAAGTATGGTAATTCCCCCAAAAAACACAAAACCCCGACCAGTCACCTGATCGGGGTTTTCTTTTACCCTTCGCTCCGCTTAGTGCGTAACGCGGCTGGTGCCATCAACCGTGGCAATCCGCACCCGCTCACCCACGCGGAACACTTCGTTTGGCTGAACTTCCTGCACGTAGGCGCGCATGCTGCCATCGTCTTCGCGCACGGTGATTTCAACACCTTGCGTACGGGTCAGGCCTTCTTCGGCGGCCGAGCCTATCAGGCCGCCGGCGACAGCACCGATGACCGCTGCGACAATGCTGCCGCGACCGCCGCCGATGGAGCTACCGCCGACACCACCCACGGCTGCGCCCGCGACGCTGCCTATCGGGGTTTTGGTGCCTTCGATTTTCACCGGACGCAAGGCTTCGATGGTACCCATGCGAATCGTCTGCACACGACGCGCTTCGTCACGGGAGTAGGAGTCACCGGTCAGGCTCGATTGGCAGCCAGTGAGCAACATCGCCATCGTGGAAAAGGAAGCAACCAGCAGAACAGACTTACGCATAGCATCAAACTCCATAGGACAGGTATCCATTAAACTCCGCAGCTTGACGCCTGTCACGGCATTGCCCGGATAAAATTGGTTTCATTCAGGCCAAGTACAGGCACTCTCGAACTCAGCACACAGTAGCGCCAAATTACAAAATCTGCGCCGCTGACCCAAGGATTTTCATGGATTACTTCATCATTGTTGTCACGACCGTCGCCGGCTTGTACTTCCATTGGTGGCTGTACGTGCGGATCAAACGCTGGATGGACCGCGATCTGGCGTTGTCACTGGCGGGTATAGACGAACAGAAAAGAGCCTTCATGCTCCAGCAACTGGCGAACGCTCAAACGCAGAAGATCAAGCGGCGGGACCTGCCTCAGTGGCTGGCGGCCGCTGCGGCAGGGTATCCCGATCGGTAGGCTATTTACGGCGCCAGACGCTCACGCACCCAGTCGTTGCCTTGCAAACGATAGTTGAGGCGATCGTGCAGACGGCTCGGACGGCCCTGCCAGAATTCGATGCGCTCGGGTAGCAAACGATAACCGCCCCAGTGTTCGGGGCAGTGAGGCTGAGTATCGCTGAAACGTTGCTCGGTGTTCTTGAGCAGCGCTTCCAGTTCGCCGCGATCGGCGATCACCCGGCTCTGGGGCGAGGCCCAGGCACCGAGGCGGCTGCCCAGAGGACGAACCTGATAATAAGCGTCGGACTCTTCAGGCGTGACCTTCACCACCCGCCCTTCGATGCGCACCTGACGCTCCAGGGCCGGCCAGAAGAACGTCATGGCCGCAAATGGATTGGCTGCCAGTTGCTGACCCTTGTCGCTTTCATAGTTGGTGAAGAAGGTGAAGCCCTGCTCGTCCAGGCCCTTGAGCAGCAGAATGCGGCAATGCGGCCGCCCCTGCTGATCGACGGTGGCCAGCGTCATGGCATTCGCCTCCACCGGCACCTGCTCGGTTTTCACCGCATCGGCAAACCACTGATGGAACAGCGCGAACGGCTCGGCCGGGGCTTGCGCCTCGGTCAGGCCATCTCGGGTGTAGTCGCGACGCATATCTGCCAAGGGCCGGGTCATGGCGCATTCCTTTTGGTTAACGAATCACTTCTTTGTGTCATCGGCGACAGCGACTTTCTTGGTGTCGACAGCGGCTTTGGCCGGCGCAGTCTTTTTCACCACGGCTTTTTTGGCTGGAGCCTTGGCAGCTGCTTTCTTGGCCGGTGCCTTTTTCGTCGCCGGCACAGCCGCTTTCTTCGCAGCAGGCGCCGGGGTCACAGGCTTGGCCACCGGCTTGATGTCTTGCGCAGCGACCACGGTTTTCACTGGTGCAGGAGCCGGCATGTTGTACTTGCTCAGCAACGCGACCATGGTGTTTGCCGGCGTCACCAACAGCTCGACGCGACGGTTCAAGGCACGACCTTCGGAACTGTCGTTGGCGGCGCGCGGAGCCTCACCACCCATGCCACGCAGCATCAGGCGATCACGCTGCAGACCGCTGAGACGGAAGATCGCCGCCACCGCTTGGGCACGCTCCTGGCTCAGCTTCACGTTGGCCGGAGCGGCGCCCGACGTATCACTGTGACCGAGTACCAGCACGGCAGTCTTCGGATCGACTTCGAGGATTTTCGCGACACGGGTGAACGGGCCGAGGGTCACCGGCAGCAGCATGGCCGGACGGTCAGGGTTGAACGAGCCTTCTACCGGCGCAGTGACGACCAGCACGTTTTCACGACGCTCGAGTTTCAGATTGCTGTCCTTGATCGCCTCACGCAGGCGCGGTTCGTAGTCGTCGAGCCAGGCTTGGGTGACTTTCGGGTCGGGCATCGGCACGGCCTTGGCGGTGCTCTGCTCCTTACCGCCGAACGGCCACCACCAATTGCCACCGGCATCGGCTTCAGCCTTGGCTACAACGGCCGGCTTGGCTTCAGGTTTAACGTCTGGTTTCACGTCCGGTTTGGCCACTTTGTCGGCAGCGTCATCGGAACCGAACGGCCAGTACCAAGGGGATGCACTTTCAGCCTTGGCGACGGGTGCTGTTGCAGCAGGTTTCAGCGCGGCCGGGGCCGGTTCTTTGGTCGCAACCTTGTCGGATGAACCGAACGGCCACCAGCTGCCGCCGTCTGCGTCATTTTGTGGGGTTTGTGCGCAACCGGTGATAGCGAAGCACAGGGCCAGGGCGAGAGTTTTATTGGATGACATTGGATATCCACAAAATGAAGTAATGAAGAATCAGACCGGGTTAGCCCGGATAAACAGCGCTTTGAAACCACAAAGGCTTTCGGGTTCCGGCCCTGGCCCCCTTAAGCGTGATTTACAGACAAGTGGCCAGTACTCGCACAAGCTGTTGGGCTCGTGGATCCATCAAGACGTACGGCCCCAGGGTATTTGTCACAAAGCCGAAGGCCACATCGTGTTCTGGGTCAGCAAAACCGATGGAACCGCCGGCGCCGGGGTGACCGAACGCCCGTGGGCCGAGGCCGTAGGTGGCGTTGGGTACGTCCGGTTGATCGAGCATGCAACCCAGGCCGAAGCGGGTCCGGGTCAATAAAGTCTTGTCTTCGCCGACGCTGTGTTCGCGGGTCAGCTCGTCGAGCATTTCGCTTTCCAGCAGGCTGCCGTCGAGCAAACCGGCGTAGAACCCGGCCAGGCTGCGGGCATTGCCGTGGCCATTGGCGGCCGGCTGCTGCATGCGCCGCCATTCCGGTTTGTTGGTGCTAGTCATTATAGACGGCGGGTTGGTGAAGGCCCGCGTGCTCATGGCCGTCGGCTCGCGCATGGTCACTTGCAGCAAGCGCTGGGCCGCGGCATCGCCAAGGTTGCCCTTGCTGCGGGCAATGTGCGCCACGCGATGGAACTCTTTGTCGGCGAGGCCGACGTGGAAGTCCAGCCCCAAGGGCTTCGCGACCCGCGCCACAATGGACTCGCCCGGCCCACGACCGTCGGCGCGACGCAGCAACTCACCGACCAGCCAGCCATAGGTGATCGCCGCATAACCGTGACCTTCACCCGGTGTCCACCATGGTGCTTCGGCGGCCAGGGCATCGACCATGGTCTGCCAGTCGTAAAGTGCTTCTGGCGCCAGCAATTCGCGCAGGGCCGGCAGGCCGGCCTGATGGCAGAGCAAGTGGCGCAGGGTCACGGATTCTTTGCCGGCGGCGGCGAACTCGGGCCAGTAGCGAGCGACTGGAGCATCCAGTTGCAGCTTGCCTTCGGCCACCAGTTGCAGCGCGGTCACGGCGGTGAAGGTCTTGGTGCAGGAAAACAGGTTGGCAATGGTGTCGCTGTGCCAGGCTTCGGTGCCGTCCTTGTCGGCGGTACCGCCCCAGAGGTCGAGAACGGTTTCCCCGCCAATGCGGATGCACAACGCCGCGCCACGCTCCTGAGGATCGTCGAACAGCGCCGCAAAAGCTTCGCGCACCGCTTCTAACTTAAGCTCGTAATGACCCTGAATCTGCACCCACAACTCTCCTGGATAAATGCTCTATAAAGTGGCCCGCATTGTTCCAGCCCTTGAGGGTTTTGGGAACAGGGCCAGGCCGGGCGGTCGCCCATGGAATTAATCAGGAGCCTCTGTGGCGAGGGAGCTTGCTCCCGTTGGGGCGCGGAGCGGCCCCTTATCCCCAGAATGGGACTGCTGCGCAGTCCAACGGGAGCAAGCTCCCTCGCCACAGGGGATATCAGTGCTTAATGACCATTGCCCGAATGCCCACCCGCATGGCCAGCGCCCTGCTCTGCACCTTTGTCGGCAGCACCTTGCTTGCCGCCCTCGCCTTCATGGTTCCCGGTGGCTTTTTCCGCCTCGGCCCTGGCCTTCTCGGCCTCTTTGCCGAGTTGATCGACAGTCTGCACATTGCTTTTGCGCACCGTGTCGACAAAGCCCTGGAACGGTAGATCAGTGATACCCACCAGCCCGAAGTGACCGTTCTCGCCGTCCAGCAGGCGACCCGTCACCGGTTGATCGAGGTACTGGAACCAATGCACCCCGATAATCGACGGTTCGCTCATCGCTTGTTTGAGGAAATTGGCGTAGGCCGGGCCGCGGTCTTCTTCTTTCGCCAGTTGTGTCACGCCACCCCAGAACGGGCCGCGATCCGTCGAACCGAAATTGAATTCAGTGATCAGTACCGGCTTGTCCAGGCTGCGCAGTCTGGCGAAGTCGTAACCATCCTGGGGTTGCAGGGTGTACATATTGAAGCTCAGCACGTCGCAGTATTGCGCGCAGGACTCAACGGCTTCAGGGGTGCTGACGGCAAAACGACCGCCCAGTAACAACTGATTCGGCGCATGCCACTTGAGCGAGTCGGAGACGGTTTTGAAGTACGTGTCGGCGAACACTTTCTGGAAGTATTTGAAGTCGGCTTCGATTTCCGGGTACTCGGCGCTCGGCTGCGGCGGCACGAAGCCCGGGTCTTCCATCAGTTCCCAGGCCGGCAGATCAATGCCCCATGCCTTGGAAAGGCCCGCCTGGTTGCGGTACTTGTCACGCAGCTGTTTGAGGAAGGCACGTTTGGCCGGCACATCGGTGGTCATTTTCAAAGTGCCGTAGGCCAGCGCGTAACGAGCCTTCGGGTCATCGCCGGGACCGGCCCAGGCCAGTTCGTTATCGGCGAAGTAACCGATCAGCCAAGGATCGTCGCGATGGTCGCGGGTGGCGATGGCTACGGCGCGCTCGGTGGCCATCGCGAAACGCGGATCGAACGGATCGGGCATGCCGCCCCACCAATCGGTGCCGGTGCTGATGCTGGCGTAATCGCCGACGATCGACAGTGGCAAGGTGTACGGCACTCGGTCAGTGTTGCCAAACACCGGTGCGCTCCAGTTGCCGAGGGTGTTGAAACCCCAGGCTTGCAGGCGATCGAGGGTGTGACTGGCCCAACGCTTTTCGTCGAAAACCACTTTGCAAGGTTCTGCGGCCGTTTGCTCGGCGGCTTTTTCGACTAACGCTTCAACGGCGCCAGTCTTGGCCGCTTCGGCAACCCCGGCGCCGGATTCGGTCGCCGCAGGAGCGGCTGATTGCTCGGTGGCCTTAGCTGCCGTCGCCTCGACCGCATCGGTCTTCGCCGCTTCGGCGACACCGACCTTGGTGTCGCTGCCCGGTGCACAAGGTTTGCCATACAGACGCTGCAGGTTGGCGCCATAGAAATCGTACCAGCGCCCGGCGTTGTAGGCTCGGCCCTGATCGGCGCCATTGCCGCCACGGTTGTCGCCTTCGCCATAGTAGCTGGCAAGGGGCTCGTCGGGTTTGGGCAGGGACTCGAACATCCATTCGCGACCGGCGACGTAGGTCTGGTTTGCGCTCGGGGTCACGCTGTTGACGCCGAGGGAATAGAACGGATGCCCTTCGGGGGTCACCAGGTACCAGCGGCCATCACGCTTTTCGGTGCGGAAAAAGCCGCTGGCCTTGAATGCCTGGCCTTTGGTCCAGCCGCCGAACTTGTCCAGGGACTGTTTCTCGCGCTCGGCCAGCCAGGTTTTCAGTTGTTGCTGTTCTTTGGTCACGGCAGACTTCAGTTGCTCGTCGCTGCTGACCTTCTCTGGCCACTTGGCCCGGGTCGATTGGCCGTAGGCGTCCACCAGACCGCCGTAAGCGGCCTTGGTGACAGCCTCGCCGTCCTGCACGCCGAAGCGTTCGAGCAGGATGCTTTGGGCGACTTTCGGCTGATCCATCGACAAGGTCACTGACACCACTTGGCTGCGGTCCAGCTCACCGGCGCTGCTGGCCAGCAATACACGCTGGCCTTCGAAGTTGATCGGCATCGGCGGGCCGGCTTTCATGCCCTGGCTCAACGGTGTACTCGGCTGCAGTGGCACCAGCAGGGTTTGCGCAGGGCCGGCCGGCAGATCAACACGGCTGACCAGGGTCTTGCCGTCGTTGCTCTGGATTTTCACGTACAGGGTCACGGCCCAGTTCATCGCGCTCTGGATCCGCAGGCTCATGACGCCCGACTGCGACCAGTCCCAGGCACCGGTCTGCGGCGTCAGACGCAAGGTCGGCTGGGCGACCGGGTTGAAGGTCACGCGGCGCAGCACTTCGCCTTCGGCCGTTTGCTCCGCGTTGGATTGCGGCAGGCTGGCGTCCTGGGTCGCCACCTGAACCACATCGGCGGGACGCACAAAGTTGAACAGCGTCTGCTGGCTGGCAGGGGCCGCCAGCAAAGGGGCTGCGAACATCAAGGCAAAAACAGCAGGCAACGAACGGCGAATCATAGGAACGAGGTTCTCCCTAACGACCTTCAATGGGCCAGTGGAAAAGCGATGGCAGAGAGATAGACAACGCGGTGGGCAAATTTGCCCACCGGTGTATCAGGAAATTTCACGACGGAAGGGTGGCAACGCATTGAGGATTGCCTTGCCGTAACGCTGGGTGACCAGACGTCGATCGAGCAAGGTGATGGTGCCGCGGTCTTCTTCGGTGCGCAGCAAGCGACCGCAGGCCTGGACCAGCTTCAGCGAAGCATCCGGCACGGAGATTTCCATGAACGGATTGCCACCCCGAGCCTCGATCCATTCCGCCAGCGCCGCTTCGACCGGATCGTCGGGCACCGAGAATGGGATCTTGGCGATCACCACGTGCTCGCAATAGGCACCGGGCAAGTCGACCCCTTCGGCGAAACTCGCCAGGCCGAACAACACGCTGGAATCCCCGCCATCGACCCGCGCCTTGTGCTTGTTCAGGGTTTCCTGCTTCGACAGGTTGCCTTGAATGAACACTTGCTTGCGCCAGTCGCGGTCCAGGCCGTCGAACACGTCCTGCATCTGCTTGCGTGAGGAGAACAGCACCAGGGTGCCGCGTGAGCCTTCTACCAGTTGCGGCAGGTCGCGGATGATCGCCGCCGTGTGGGCCGGTGCATCACGCGGATCGGCTTTGAGGTCCGGCACCCGCAGCACGCCGGCGTCGGCATGATGGAACGGGCTCGGGACCACCGCGGTGACGGCTGTTTTAGGCAGGCCGGCACGCATGCGGAAGCGGTCGAAAGTGCCGAGAGCGGTCAGGGTCGCCGATGTGACCAGCGCCCCGTAAGCCACGTTCCACAGATTGCGCCGGAGCATGTCCGCCGCGAGGATCGGGCTGGCATTGACCTCGATGTCGAACAGCGAACCGCTTTCGGCCAGGGTCAACCAGCGGGCCATGGGCGGATTGTCTTCCGGGTCTTCGACGGTGAAAGCGGTCCACAACTCCCAGTTGCCGGAAGAGCGCGACAACAGGCTGCCGAACAGCGGATACCACTCTTCGGCCTGGTTACTGGCGATGCCGATATTGACCTCGCCGTCCATGCCTTCCTTGAGCAGGTCGGTGAGCCGGGTAAACAGGTCGGTCAGGCGGGCAAAGCCCTTCTTCAGCTCGATGCCCATTTCGCGCATGTGCTCGGGAATCACCCCGCCGACGAAACGGTGACGTGGCCGCTCGCGACCTTCGACGTCTTCGCCGGGCTTGAAGTCGGCGGCTTGTTCGCAGGCGCTGAACATGAATTGTTGCTGGGTCTTGATCTCCCGGGCCAGCTCCGGCACCTGCTCGATCAACTTGCCCAGATCGCCCGGCAGCGGGTGCTGGGCCAGCAGTTTGGTGAGGTTCTTGGCGGTGGTTTCCAGCCAGTCGGCGGTGGAACGCAGACGCGTGTAGTGAGCGAAGTGGCCGATGGCCTTGTCCGGCAGGTGATGGCCTTCGTCGAACACGTAGATGGTGTCACGCGGGTCCGGCAGAACCGCGCCGCCGCCCAGGGCCAGGTCGGCCAGGACCATGTCGTGGTTGGTGACAATCACATCGACCTTGCCCATGCCTTCGCGGGCCTTGTAGAAGGCGCACTGGCCGAAGTTCGGGCAATGACGGTTGGTGCACTGGCTGTGATCGGTAGTCAGGCGCGCCCAGTCGGCGTCTTCCAGCGCCGTCGACCAACTGTCGCGATCGCCGTCCCACTTATTGCCGGCGAGCTTCTCGATCATGCTGGTGAACAGCTTCTGGCTGGCCTCATCGACCTCGATCTTGAAGCCTTCTTCTTCGAACAGCTGCGCAGTGGCAGTCTGCGCATGACCTTCCTGGAGCAACATATCCAGCTTGGACAGGCACATGTAGCGCCCCCGCCCCTTGGCCAGGGCGAAGCTGAAATTCAGCCCGCTGTTGCGCATCAGGTCGGGCAAATCCTTGTAGACGATCTGCTCTTGCAGGGCCACGGTGGCCGTGGCGATCACCAGACGCTTGCCGGCGGCCTTGGCGGTGGGGATCGCCGCCAGGCTGTAGGCCACGGTTTTGCCGGTACCGGTGCCGGCTTCCACCGCGACAATCGCGGGGTCGCCACTGCGCCGGCCTTCGTCGTCGGTGTCGATGTCACCGAGGACCTTGGCAATTTCGGCGATCATCAGGCGTTGGCCGTAGCGCGGCTTGAGGCTCTTGGCTTCGAGAAAACGCGAGTAGGCGCCCTGGATCGTGGTTTTGAGTTCAGTGCTGATCATCAAAAAATGCTGGATAAATTTTCAGTGGTTCGGATCGGCCGCTATCATACCCCGCTAATCAATCCCGCGCAGAACGGAGTACCTCAATGACACCTTTTGGCATCGTTTATACCCTGCATGTCATCGCCGCCTTGGTGTGGGTCGGCGGCATGTTTTTCGCCTGGATGGTCTTGCGCCCCGCGGCGATGAAGGCGCTGGAAGGCCCTGCCCGGTTGAAGCTGTGGGTGGAAGTGTTTCAAGGTTTTTTCCGCTGGGTCTGGGTCGCCGTGGTGCTTTTGCCGATCAGCGGTGTGGGCATGATTCATTTGCAGTTCGCGGGGTTTGAAGCGGCGCCGCGGTATGTGCAGGTGATGATGGGATTGTATGTGGTGATGACGGCGCTCTTTATCCGGATTCAGGCGCTGATGCTTCCGGAACTGCGCAAGGCGGTGGCCGCTCAGGACTGGCCGACGGGTGCGGCGGTGCTGGGCAGGATTCGCCGGTTGGTGGGGATTAACCTGATGGTCGGGTTGGTGCTGGTGGCGATTGCGGCGGCGCGGCCGATGTTCTGAGAAGTGTAAGTCTCTGTGGCGAGGGAGCTTGCTCCCGCTCGGCTGCGAAGCAGTCGTAAACCAGTCACCGCGCTCATTCTGAAAGAACAGGGTCGCTGGTTTTGGGGCCGCTTCGCGCCCCAGCGGGAGCAAGCTCCCTCGCCACAGGGGTTCTCGGTCGTTATTACAACCGCTGAATGCTCACCGAACCCGCCACTCCCGCAGGCCCTGGCTGGCCATCGACACCGGGACGACCGCTTTTGCCGCCATCGGCTTTATAGACGACGCAGCCCTTGGCCTTGCCGCCCGCGCCAGGTTTACCCCCCGGACCTGCCGCGCCACCAACCCCGCCTGCGACCTCGACCTTGATCTGCTGCGCAGGGTAATCACGCGGCACTTCCAGCCGAACCAGCGCCCCTGGTGCGCCCGGCTGTCCGTCGCTGCCATTACTGCCATCGGCGCCGCGACCGGCCTGGCCCCAGGTACAACCCGGCGCTTGACCATTAGCCCCATCAAGGCCGACAAAACCTGGAGCACCCGCGCCACCGCGAGCGTCTACCGACAATTGCGGCGCGTTCAACGCTTTGATCTGCAAATCCAGATTGCGCCCGGAGCGAGCGGCCTTGAGGTATGTCCCCGGCGCGCCACGTGCAGTGATCTGACTGCCTTCGGCCAATTCGGCACGGCTGACCTTCAACGCCAGAGCTTGTTCGCTCGGCACAATGGCGATCCGCGCGTCGCGTCCCAGGTGCAGCTCGCCGACTGTCACTTCGGTCACGTTCGAGGGAATCAGCAAAGTCCCGTAATCGGCGACTTCCAGCCGTTCCAGTTGCAAGGTACTGGTGGTGTTGGGCAAGCGCATCAGCGAGTTGGTTTCGACGCTCACCACCTGCGCGCAGGCCAATGGGCTGATAAATGCAGCGAGTAGACAGAGTTTACGCATGGGAGGCCTTCGAAGCGGCCGGGGCCGGAATGGTTTGCAGGTGGAAAACGCCGAAAAAGACAATCTTCAGGCGATCACGCCAAGGATGGGCTCGACCTTTGAGGCTGCGGTTGCAGAACACCAGCTCCAGAAGATGAAGCCCTGCCAACACAGTGCCTGCAAAATTGATCAGCAGGTGAAACGGATGAACAAACGGTATGAGCAGATTGGCCAGCACCACCAACCAGAACAGCAGGGTCAACAACTTCCCCAGCCCCCAAAACACCTTCATACGCTCCCCCGTTGAGAATTATTCTTTGCGCGCACAGTAACGGCTTACACGCGGGATAAGCCAGAGGGCAGCAAAAAATTCTTCCCGAAGGTCGCGAATTGGCCGCCGGATCAACCCGAATCGTTGTCCGACGGCTCTATCACGCGGTTATTAGTCACAGAGCTTAGCGATTGATGTGCAATTCCACGCGGCGGTTTTGCGCCCGCCCTTCTTCCGTGTCGTTATCGGCCACCGGCTGGCTTTCGCCCCGGCCTTCGCTGGTGAGTTTGTTTGGCGCGACTCCCTGGCTCAACAGGTAGGCCGCGACGCTGCTGGCACGACGTTCCGACAGTTTCTGGTTATAGGCGTCCGAACCCTGGCTGTCGGTATGACCGATGACTTTAATGCTCGCCACATCGGTGCTCTGCAACTTGGCCATCAACGAATCCAGCTCACTGCGCGCTTGGGGCATCAGCTCGGATTGGTTGTAAGCGAACAGCACGTTGCCGTTCAGGGTGATGACTTCGGAGACCGGAGGTTCAACAGGCTTCACGCTGGCCGGATATTGCGGCAGCGGGCAACCGTGATGTTCTACAGGGGTATCGGCAGGTGTATCGGGGCAACGATCACGTCGATCGAAGACGCCATCATCGTCTTCATCGCCATCCTGGGCGTAGCAGATCAGGCCACCGGTCAAGATCCCGAGCGCCGCTCCACCGGCTGCCCAGCCACCACTTTCGATCGCGCCCAAACCGCCGCCGACCAGTCCACCCAGGACGCTGCAGATCGGCCAGGTACGTTGATTGAGGGGGGCGGTGCCATCGCTGTGAGTCGCACAACCGGTCAGAAGACTGCCAAGCAGCAGAACCGGCAAGACGGTCCTTGTGAGAACGCTCATTGTGAATGCTCCTGTGTCACCGGCCCATACCGGTCACACAGGAGTAAAGACCCGCATCCGCGACTGTACAAGCCGCGGAACGGCAGAGACCTAGCGGTTGATTTTGATTTCCGTGCGTCGGTTCATCGCACGGCCGTCAGCGGTTTTGTTATCGGCCACCGGCTGGCTTTCACCGGCACCGGTCACAGACACGAAACTGCTGCGTGGCACGCCTTGGGAAATCAGGTATTCGACCACTGAATGGGCGCGTCTATCCGACAGTTTCTGGTTGTAGGCATCGCTGCCGACGCTGTCGGTATGACCGGTCACGGTCAGTTGGGCGCTGGAGGATTCCTGTTTCAGGCGCGTGGCAATGGTGTTGAGTACGTCTTTATCGGCAGGGGTGAGCTTGGCCGAGTCGAACTGGAAGTGCACATCACGGATAACGATGACTTCTTCCTTGACCACCGCTGTCTCCTCGACCACCGGCGCAGGCGCTGGTGGAGGGCAGCCGTCGGCATCGACCCGCACGCCTTTAGGTGTACCCGGGCACTTGTCGCGGCTGTCCAGCACACCATCGCCGTCTTCATCGCCATCGCCGTGCACCCAGCAATAAGCGGCTGCAGTGCCGCCGACCAGCAGCGCGCCGTACCCAGCCCATGCCGAGCTTTCGGTCGCGCCGAGCCCTGCACCGATGACACCACCGACACCCGCACAGGTCGGCCAGTCGGTTTTCTGCAAACCTGCGCAACCAGTCAACACACTGGTTAGCAGAACCAAGGGTAATGCTGTCCGAATTATGCTCATCTAGTTCTTCTCCTGAGGGATCGGCTTAAAACCGATTCTAGGGAGTAAAGACCCGACTTTTAATCTCCGCCAGCAATAGGCCATTGCTGTTTTGCCCCATGTTCATGGAGGATCGCCGCTTTTTGGTTAATTGCGCGAGACAGGAACACTAGGCCCGGACGTTGGGGCAGGCTAGTCTTGGCGTTCTGATTGAGGATCTTCGATGATTGCAGGTATTTCTTCGCGCACGCCCCAGCAGGCGTTGGCCGCTTTGCTTGATCGTTACGCCCCGGCGCGTCTGTTGATGATTGGCGCCAGCGAATTCCCCGCACTTGAGGCATTCAAGCTCGCGCACCCGGACAGCATCGTCGCCTTTGCTGCACCCGGGCCACTGCCCGCCGAACTGGCGGCGCAACGGTTTGATCTGGCGCTGGTGGTCGATTGCCTTGAACACTTGCCCAAGCGCGACGGCTTGAATCTGCTCGGCGGGATACGCAACCTCAATGCCAGTCGCATTGCGGTGCTCGCCGACTTGCCGGCATGCGGTTGGCAGGAGACGGACTTTTTCTCCCTGGCGCTGCAAGCCAGCGAACGCTTCCAGCGCGACGATCAAGTACTGACCCTGTTTACCTACGATCTGCTTGACTATAAACAGGTGCCCGACTGGCTTAACTCACGCTTCTGGGCCAATCCGGAAAACTTCGGGAAATATTGGTGGTAATGCAATGAGTACATCCATTTGCCCTTGCGGTAGCGGCACACTGCTCGATGCCTGCTGTGGCCATTACCATGCGGGCCACCCCGCCCCCAGCGCCGAAGTCTTGATGCGTTCGCGCTACAGCGCCTATGTACTGGGGTTGATCGACTATCTGGTGGCGACCACCCTGCCCGCGCAACAGAGCGGCCTGGATCGCCAGTCGATCAGCGACTGGAGCGCCCAAAGCACCTGGCTGGGCCTGGAAGTGGAAAGCGCCGAGGTTTTCGGCGGACAGCCGGAGCACGCCTTCGTCACCTTCACCGCTCGCTGGCACGACAGCAGCGGCGAACACAGCCACCGCGAACGTTCGTCATTCGTACAGAACGCCGGCCACTGGTATTTCATCGACCCCACCGTGTCACTCAAGGCCGGGCGTAACGATGCGTGCCCGTGCGCCAGCGGGCAGAAGTTCAAGAAGTGCTGCGCGAGTTACTTTGGCGCTTGAGGTCGCCGACCGCAAAAAAAATCGCAGCCTTCGGCGGCGCCCATAGGCGCGTAGGAGCTGCCGAAGGCTGCGATCTTTTTAAGGCTAGACTGGGTCTCAAGGGAGATACCTCACCATGACCCGTCAACGGCGCGCATTACAGCTGCTCACCCTGCTCCTGTTTTTGGGGCTCGGCGGCTGTGCGTCGTGGTTCGACGACGACTTGCCGGATCCGCAGGTGCATCTGGTCAAGGTCGAGGTGGTCCGGGCCAAACTATTGGAGCAGAAATTCCTGCTGCATTTTCGCGTCGACAACCCCAATGACCAGGACCTGACGGTGCGTGCCCTGGAGTATCGCATTCACTTGGGGGACATACTGCTGACCGAAGGCGAGCACGAACACTGGTTCACGGTCGGCCCCAAACGCAGCGCCTATTTTAAAGTGCCGATCCGCACCAACCTCTGGCCGAAAGTCCGGGACCTGGTCAAGCTCCTGAAAAAACCCGACCAACCCATTCCCTATCGTCTGGAAGGTGAACTGGAAACCGGTTTATTCATCGCGCACTACGTGCACCTGGCGCGTAATGGCGTGATAATCGCCGCCGATTTAATTCCGGAGTGACCCCGATGACCCAGCAACCTCATGTCCATGGCCCTGACTGCAACCACGATCATGACCATCACGACCACCATGATCACGACCACGGCCATGTCCACGGCCCGAACTGCGGCCACGCCCACCAGGAACCGGTGCGCAACGCCCTGAAAGACGTCGGCCGCAACGACCCTTGCCCATGCGGCAACGGCAAGAAATTCAAGAAGTGCCACGGCGCTTGATGCTTCGGGCGGATATCTTTTTCGCCTGTTGAATCGCCTTCGCGAGCAAGCCCCACACACATTGGATCTGCTGTGTTCACACAATGTGTGACTGGCGCAGATCGAGTGTGGGAGCGGGCTTGCTCGCGAAGACGGCGGCACATTCACTATCAATCTGTCAGTTAAATCGCTTTCGCGGGCAAGCCTCGCTCCTACAGGTTTTCAGTCGTCGCTCAGGATTTGATCCGTCCTGATCACCGTCGCATACTCGCCATGCAAATTGCCCAGCGACATCGCGTGCACTTCCTCGGCTGAATGAGCATTGCCAAAGTAATCCGCTTTATCGAAGGTAAAGCACGCATCCTCAGCAACCCACGCTTCAAACCCCAGATTCCCGGCCGTTCGTGCTGTGGACTCCACCGAATTGTTGGTCGCCACACCAACGATGATCAACTGATCGATCCCCGCCTCGCGCAAACGTGCTTCCAGCCCCGTCGAACAAAAGGCATCCGGCACCTGTTTCTGAATCAGCCACTCACCCATCGATGGTTGAAAACGCTCCTGAAATTCCACCCCCGATTGCTGCGGCCAGAACACTGAATCCTCTGAGCGGGACAGGTGCTGCACATGAATCACCGGCCGCCCGGTTCGACGCCAATGCCCCAGCAATTCCAGGATGCGCTCTTCGGCCTGAGGGTTGTTTCGGCGGCCCAACCTGGGATGCAGGATGCCTTTTTGTTGATCGATGATGATCAGCGCCGCGTTGGTCTTGAGCTCCATGCCGACTTTTCTCCTGCTGGGGCATTGAATTTACCGCACTTCAGCATCACCTCTTGCTACTGGCAAGCCATCCAACGCAAACAGGACGACCTGATGCCGGCGGTCGCTGTCCGTACCTGACGATGTCTCTTGATTTGGAGTACTTCATGATCGACTTGTATTACTGGACCACCCCCAACGGCCACAAAATTTCGATATTCCTGGAAGAAGCCGGCCTGCACTACAACGTTTACCCGATCAACATCAGCCAGAACGACCAGTTCAAACCCGAATTCCTGAAGATCTCGCCGAATAATAAAATTCCGGCCATCGTCGATCATGAGCCGGTCGATGGCGGTGAACCGTTGGCACTGTTCGAGTCGGGGGCGATTCTGCTGTACCTCGCGGAGAAAACCGGCAAGTTCCTGCCCAAGGATCTGCGCGGACGCCAGCAAGCGTTGCAATGGTTGTTCTGGCAGATGGGTGGCTTGGGGCCGATGGCCGGGCAAAATCATCACTTCAGCCAATTCGCACCAGAGAAAATCCCCTACGCGATCAAGCGCTACATCGACGAAACCGCCCGCCTCTATGGCGTGCTCGACAAGCAATTGGCCAACAATGACTTTGTCGCCGGCAGCGAATACAGCATTGCCGACATGGCAATCTACCCGTGGATCGTTTCTCACAAGTGGCAGAGCCAGAACCTGGAAGACTTCCCCAACGTACTGCGCTGGTTCACCCACATCCAGAACCGCCCGGCAACGGTGAAGGCGTATGCGCTGGTGGCCAAGATCAATCCGCCTAAATCCTGAGGCCCTGCACTCTGATCGTTCCCATGCTCCGCGTGGGAATGCCTCAACGGACGCTCCGCGTTCGGCTCTGAATGTGACGCAGAGCGTCACGGGCTGCATTCCCACGCAGAGCGTGGGAACGATCACCGTAAAGAAATAACACCGCCGCCGCTTGCGCGGCCACCTCCTGCTCACTAACGTAGCGCCTTTATTGCGTCACTACCCCCGCAGGAGCTTTGCCATGGCCTCGCCAGCCCTCACACATTTTCTTCCCCGGTTCGGCGTTGCCGCAGCAGTGGCCGGTGTTTTAAGCCTGACCGGTTGTCAGACCTGGAACACTCAAGACACCCTCCCTCCTACCTCCGGCGTGCAACCGCTCAAAGGCCTGGCGCAGAACGTTTCGATTCGACGCAATGCCATGGGCATGCCGCTGATCGAGAGCAATAGCTTCCACGATGCGCTGTTCACCCTCGGCTACGTGCATGCCAGCGACCGCATCAGCCAAATGGTCACTCTGCGTTTGCTGGCCCAGGGCCGTTTGGCGGAGATGTCCGGCGCAGACCTGCTCGACGCCGACCGCTACATGCGTGCGGTCAACCTGAAGAAAAGCGCGGGTGAGCTGTACAAGGCCTCTTCGCCGCGCCTCAAGCGCTTCTTCGAAGTCTATGCCCGTGGGGTCAACGCCTACCTGTTCCGCTACCGCGACAAACTGCCTGCGGACCTCGCGGCCACTGGCTACAAGCCTGAGTACTGGAAACCGGAAGATTCGGCGCTGATTTTCTGCCTGCTGAATTTCAGTCAATCGGCGAACCTGCCGGAAGAAATTTCCTCATTGATGCTGGCCCAGACGGTCAGTACCGACAAGCTGGCGTGGCTTGCGCCGTCTGCCCCTGACGAAAAACTGCCGGTTGCTGAAGTCGAAAAACTTCAGGGCAGCAAACTCAACGGGCAAATCCCGGGGCTGAGCGAAATCAGCAAAGCCACGGGCCAACTGTCCGACCTGAATCTGCTGGGCGCCACGTCCTCTAACAACTGGGCGATTGCCCCGCAACGCAGCCGCAGCGGCAAAAGCCTGTTGGCCAGCGACAGCCATGGGCCGCTGGGCGTGCCGTCATTGTTCAGTTACGTGCAGATTCGCGCGCCGAAATACCAAGCCTCCGGCGCGACCATTGCCGGGTTACCGATGGTGCTCGGTGGTTTCAACGGCAAAGTGGCGTGGAGCATGACCACGGTCATGGGCGACAACCAGGACCTGTTCCTGGAAAAAATCAAACGCCAGGGCAACGGCCTTTCTTACGAAGTCAGCGGCAAATGGCAGCCGGCGATCGTGCGCAACGAAACCTACTTCGTCAAAGGCCAGAAGCCGATTCGCGAAGCGGTGTACGAAACCCGCCACGGGCCGCTGCTCAACAGCGCCCAAGGCACCGCACTGGCGAATGGTTTCGGCCTGGCCTTGCAGACGCCGAACTTCACCGACGACAAAACCCTGGATGCGTTTTTCGACCTTTCCCGAGCGCAGAGTGTCGAGAAAGCCTCGGACGCCAGCCGTGAAATCCGCGCCATCGCCCTGAATCTGGTGTTTGCCGATGCCAGCAATATCGGTTGGCAAGTCACCGGTCGCTACCCGAACCGTCGCGAAGGCGAAGGCTTGCTGCCGTCGCCGGGCTGGGAAGGTCGTTACGACTGGGACGGTTACGCCGACCCAATGCTCCATCCCTATGACCAGGACCCGGCCCAAGGCTGGCTCGGCACCGCCAACCAGCGAGTCATTCCCCATGGCTACGGCATGCAGCTGTCCAATTCCTGGTCGGCGCCGGAGCGCGGTGAACGCATGGCTGAACTGGCGGGCGTGGGCAAACACGACACGCGTAGCCTGATCGCCATGCAATACGACCAGACCACCACCTTCGCTGCCAAGCTGAAGAAGATGTTTGAAGCGCCGGGCATGTCCCAGCCACTCAAGCAAGCCATCGAAGCGTTGCCGGTGGCCGATCGCGGCAAGGCTCGTGAGGCCTATACGCGCTTGATGGCTTTCGACGGCAAACTCAGCCCGACCTCCGCCGACGCGGCGATTTACGAGCTGTTCCTGCAGGAAAGCACTCAGCAAATTTTCCTCGACGAACTGGGCCCGGAAAGCAGCCCGGCGTGGAAAGCCTTTATCGCCAACGGCAAGTTGTCCTACGCGGCTCAGGCCGATCACCTGCTGGGCCGTGAGGACAGTCCGTTCTGGGATGACTCGCGCACGGCGCAGAAAGAGGACAAACCGGCGATCCTCGCCCGTAGCCTGGCGGCCGCGATCAGCGCGGGTGACAGCCAGTTGGGTGGCGATCACAAAGCCTGGCAGTGGGGCAAACTGCATCGCTACGAATGGAAGAACGCCAGTGGCCAGACCGTGCGCGGTCCGCTGCCAGCCGGCGGCGACCACACCACGCTCAACACCGCCGCGTTCACCTGGGGTCAGGACTTCAGCACCACGCTGGCGCCGGCCATGCGCTTTATCGTCGATTTCGGCCAGGCCGAACCGCTGATGGGTCAGAACGGTAGCGGCCAGTCCGGCAACCCGGCCAGCGCGCACTATCTCGACAGCGTCGAGCCATGGCTCAAGGGGCAATACATCAGCCTGCCGATGCAGCCGCAAAACTTTGACAAAGTCTACGGGAAGACGCGGTTGACCCTCACGCCTGGCAAGTAACCTCAAGAGGGACCGGGCAGGCTCGCGAAAGCATGTTGTCGGTCCCATTGATGTTGAAAATCCATTGTGGCGAGGGAGCTTGCTCCCGCTCGGCTGCGAAGCAGTCG
>NZ_AKJB01000127.1:0-26784 GCF_000282555.1 Pseudomonas sp. GM102
GGAGCGAGTCGTCTCGTAAATTGCAGGCATAAAAAAACCCGCCTCCAGAGGCGGGTTTTTTCAGTGCAACTCGAAGATCACTCTTCGATGTTGCCCATGGCGGTGGTGTTGAAGCCGCCGTCTACGTACATGATTTCGCCGCTGATGCCGGACGCCAGGTCCGAGCACAGGAAGGCGCCGGCGTTGCCGACTTCGTCGATGGTGACGTTACGACGCAGCGGGGTTTGCGCTTCGTTGGCAGCCAGCATTTTGCGGAAGTTCTTGATGCCGGAAGCGGCGAGGGTACGGATCGGGCCAGCCGATACGCAGTTAACGCGGGTACCGTCCGGGCCCAGGGAGCCGGCCAGGTAACGCACGCCAGCTTCCAAAGAAGCCTTGGCCATGCCCATCACGTTGTAGTTCGGCATGGTGCGCTCGGCGCCCAGGTACGACAGGGTCAGCAGGCTGCCATTGCGGCCTTTCATCATTTCGCGGCCAGCCTTGGCCAGGGCCACGAAGCTGTAGGCGCTGATGTCGTGAGCGATGCGGAAACCTTCACGGGTGGTGGCTTCGGTGAAGTCGCCGTCCAGTTGGTCGCCCGGGGCGAAGCCGACGGAGTGCACGATGCAGTCCAGGCCGTCCCACTTCTTGCTCAGTGCTTCGAAGACCTTGGCGATTTCTTCATCGCTGGCCACGTCGCACGGGAAGCACAGCTCAGGGCTCGAGCCCCAGCCTTGTGCGAATTCTTCGACACGACCCTTGAGTTTGTCGTTCTGATAAGTGAAGGCAAGCTCAGCGCCCTCGCGATGCATGGCGGCAGCGATGCCGGATGCGATGGACAGCTTGCTGGCGACACCGACGATCAGTACGCGCTTACCGGCGAGAAAACCCATGTGTTGCTCCTCTTTTCAGGTTTATTGCGCAGTGGCTGGTGCCAGAAAAGCGGCTTCCAGCAACTGCTGTGTATACGGATGTTGGGGGGCGGCAAAGATACTTTGCGCGTCTCCCTGTTCGACCACTTGGCCATGCTTGACCACCATCAGCTGGTGGCTCAGCGCTTTGACGACAGCCAGGTCATGGCTGATAAACAAATACGTCAGGTTGTACTTGGTTTGCAGTGAACGTAGCAGCTCCACCACTTGGCGTTGCACGGTGCGGTCGAGGGCCGACGTCGGCTCGTCCAGCAGAATCAACGCCGGTTTTAGCACTAATGCCCGGGCAATGGCGATTCTTTGCCGTTGCCCACCGGAAAATTCGTGGGGGTAGCGGTGCCGGGTTTCCGGGTCCAGACCTACCTCCTTGAGTGCCGCAATAATCGCTTGTTCCTGTTCTGCCTCGGTGCCCATCTTGTGGATCCGCAGGCCTTCGCCGACGATCTGGCTCACGCACATCCGTGGGCTCAGGCTGCCGAAGGGGTCCTGGAACACCACCTGCATTTCCCGGCGCAGCGGCCGAACTTCGCTCTGCGTCAGGCAGTCTAGCTGCTTGCCTTCAAAACGTATGGTGCCTTGGCTACCGATCAGCCGCAAAATCGCCAGGCCGAGCGTCGACTTGCCGGAACCGCTTTCTCCCACAATCCCCAGGGTCTGGCCCTGGGGTAGGCTGAAATTGATGCCGTCGACCGCTTTGATATGGTCCACGGTCTTTTTCAGAAAGCCTTTCTTGATCGGAAACCAGACTTTCAGGTCCTCGACCGCAAGCAACGGCGGGCCAATCACATTGGTCGCCGGCTTGCCGCTGGGCTCCGCTGCCAGCAGTTCCCGCGTGTACGGATGCTGCGGCGCGCGGAACAATTCTTCGCACGATGCCTGTTCGACGATGCAACCGCGCTGCATGACACATACGCGATGCGCAATTCTTCGTACAAGGTTCAAATCATGACTGATCAGTAACAATGCCATGCCCAGACGGGCCTGCAATTCCTTGAGCAGTTCGAGAATTTTCAGTTGAACGGTCACGTCCAGCGCCGTGGTCGGTTCGTCGGCGATCAGCAGTTCCGGCTCGTTGGCCAGGGCCATGGCGATCATCACCCGCTGGCGCTGGCCGCCGGACAACTCGTGGGGCAGGGCCTTGAGGCGCTTCTGCGGCTCAGGGATCCCAACCATCTCCAACAGTTCCAGCGTGCGCTTGGTCGCGACTTTGCCGGTCAGGCCTTTGTGGATGCCCAACACTTCGTTGATCTGCTTCTCGATCGAATGCAGCGGATTGAGCGAGGTCATCGGCTCTTGAAAGATCATCGCAATCCGGTTGCCGCGGATGTGGCGGATGGTTTTCTCTTTCAGGTCCAGCAGATTCCGGTCGGAATAAGTGATGGTGCCGGACGGGTGCCGGGCCAGCGGGTAGGGCAGCAGCCGCAGGATCGAGTGGGCGGTCACCGATTTGCCGGAGCCGCTTTCGCCCACCAGCGCCAGGGTTTCGCCGCGCTTGATGTCGAAGCTGACGCCCTCGACCACCCGCTGCACGCGCTCACCGACGACAAACTCGACGGCCAGGTCGCGCACTTCGATCAGATTGTCCTGATTCATTTCACTTCCTCGGGTCGAAGGCATCGCGAGCGGACTCGCCGATGAACACCAGCAGACTCAACATCAGCGCCAGCACCGCAAATGCACTCATACCCAGCCACGGCGCTTGCAGGTTGGATTTGCCCTGGGCCACCAGTTCACCCAGGGACGGCGCGCCCGGCGGCAGGCCGAAGCCGAGGAAATCCAGGGCGGTCAGGGTGCCGATGGCGCCGGTCAGGATGAACGGCATGAAGGTCATGGTCGAGACCATGGCGTTGGGCAGGATGTGGCGGAACATGATCGCACCATTTTGCATGCCCAGCGCCCGCGCTGCGCGCACGTATTCCAGGTTGCGGCCGCGCAGGAATTCGGCGCGCACCACATCCACCAGGCTCATCCACGAGAACAACAGCATGATCCCCAGCAGCCACCAGAAATTAGGCTGCACAAAACTGGCCAGAATGATCAGCAGGTACAGCACCGGCAACCCGGACCAGATCTCCAGAAAACGCTGCCCGGCCAGATCGACCCAGCCGCCGTAGAAACCCTGCAAGGCCCCGGCGATCACGCCGATGATCGAGCTGAGAATGGTCAGCGTCAAAGCGAACAGCACCGAAATCCGGAAGCCGTAAATCACCCGGGCCAGCACATCGCGGCCCTGATCGTCGGTGCCCAGCAGGTTATCGGCCGAAGGCGGCGCCGGGGCCGGGACTTTCAGGTCGTAATTGATGCTCTGGTAGCTGTAGGGAATCGGCGCCCACACCACCCAGGCGTCCTTGGCCTTGAGCAGTTCACGGATGTACGGGCTCTTGTAGTTGGCTTCCAGCGGGAATTCGCCGCCGAACGCGGTTTCCGGATAGCGCTTGAGCGCCGGGAAGTACCAGGCATTGTCGTAGTGCACCACCAACGGTTTGTCGTTGGCGATCAGTTCGGCACCCAGGCTTGCGCCGAACAGAATCAGGAACAGCCACAAAGACCACCAGCCACGCTTGTTGGCCTTGAACAGTTCGAAACGTCGGCGATTGAGAGGGGACAGGTTCATCTCAATGCTCCCGGCTTTCGAAGTCGATGCGCGGGTCGACAAAGGTGTAAGTGAGGTCACCGATCAATTTCACCACCAGCCCCAGCAGGGTGAAGATGAACAGCGTGCCGAAAACCACCGGGTAATCGCGGTTGATCGCAGCCTCAAAACTCATCAAACCGAGGCCGTCGAGGGAGAAAATCACTTCCACCAGCAACGAACCGGTGAAAAAGATCCCGATGAACGCCGAAGGGAAACCGGCGATCACCAGCAGCATGGCGTTGCGAAACACATGGCCGTACAACACGCGGTGGCGGGTCAGGCCCTTGGCCTTGGCGGTGACCACGTATTGCTTGTTGATTTCATCGAGGAAGCTGTTCTTGGTCAGCAGCGTCATGGTCGCGAAGTTGCCGATCACCAATGCGGTCACTGGCAGTGCCAGGTGCCAGAAATAATCGAGGATCTTGCCGCCGGTGCTCAGCTCGTCGAAATTGTTCGAAGTCAGGCCCCGTAGCGGAAACCAGTCGAAATAGCTGCCGCCGGCGAACACCACAATCAACAGGATGGCGAACAGGAACGCCGGGATCGCGTAACCGACGATGATCGCCGAACTGGTCCAGACGTCGAAGTGGCTGCCGTGTCGCGTTGCCTTGGCGATCCCCAGCGGAATCGACACCAGGTACATGATCAGCGTGCTCCACAGCCCCAGGGAGATCGACACCGGCATCTTTTCCTTGATCAGGTCGATGACCTTGGCGTCGCGGAAGAAGCTGTCGCCGAAATCCAGGGTGGCGTAGTTCTTGATCATGATCCACAAACGTTCCGGCGCCGATTTATCGAAGCCGTACATGTGTTCGATTTCCTTGACCAGCGCCGGGTCCAGGCCCTGTGCACCGCGATAGGCGGAACCTGCCACCGACACCTCGGCACCGCCGCCGGCAATGCGGCTGGTGGCGCCTTCGAAGCCTTCGAGCTTGGCGATCATCTGTTCCACCGGCCCGCCGGGAGCGGCCTGGATGATCACGAAGTTGATCAGCAAAATGCCGAGCAGGGTCGGGATGATCAGCAGCAGTCGCCGAAAAATATACGCCAGCATCTGATTACTCCGTGCCCGCAGGGTCGGCTTGCAGTTTGGTTTCGACTTCTATCGGCAATGTCGCGTTGGGCTTGACCCACCAGGTATTGATGCCGATGTCATATTTGGGCGAAACCTTCGGGTGGCCGATGTGGCTCCAGTACGCCACGCGCCAGGTCTTGATGTGCCAGTTGGGGATCACGTAGTAGCCCCATTGCAGCACCCGGTCCAGTGCCCTGGCGTGGGCCACCAGGCTTTGGCGTGAGTCGGCGTTGATCAGTTGCTCGACCAGTTGATCCACCACCGGGTCTTTCAGGCCCATGGAGTTGCGGCTGCCCGGTTTGTCGGCAGCGGCGGTCATCCAGAACTCGCGCTGTTCGTTACCCGGCGAGTTGGACTGCGGGAAGCTGCCGACGATCATGTCGAAGTCCCGGGAGCGCACGCGGTTGATGTATTGCGAGACGTCGACCCGGCGGATCACCAGGTCGATGCCCAGGTCACTGAGGTTGCGCTTGAACGGCAGCAGCACCCGCTCGAACTCGGTCTGGGCCAGCAGGAATTCGATGGTCACCGGTTTGCCGGTGGCGTCGACCATCTTGTCGTCGACGATCCGCCAGCCGGCCTCTTGCAGCAGTTGATAGGCCTTGCGCTGCTGGGTGCGGATCATGCCGCTGGCGTCGGTCACCGGGTTCTGGAACGCCTCGCTGAACACTTGCTCGGGAATCTTGCCGCGCAATGGGTCCAGGATCGCCAACTGATCGGCGTCGGGGAGGCCGGTGGCGGCCATTTCCGAGTTTTCGAAGTAACTGCGGGTGCGCGCGTAGGCGCCGTTGAACAATTGCTTGTTGGTCCATTCAAAGTCCAGCAACAGGGTCAGTGCCTGACGCACGCGCACATCCTGAAACACCGGGCGACGCAGGTTGAACACGAAGCCTTGCATGCCGGTGGGGTTGCCGTTGGCGATTTCTTCCTTGATCAGCCGACCTTCGGCCACTGCCGGAATGTTGTAGGCCTTGGCCCAGTTTTTCGCGGCCGATTCCAGCCAGTAGTCAAACTGACCGGCCTTGAGCGCTTCCAGCGCGACGGTGTTGTCGCGGTAGTAGTCAGTGGTCATCACGTCGAAGTTGTAGAAGCCGCGATTGACCGGCAGGTCCTTGCCCCAGTAATCCTTGACCCGCTCATAGCGTACCGAGCGTCCGGCCTTCACTTCGCTGACTTTGTACGGGCCGCTGCCCAGCGGCAATTCCAGGTTGCCCTTGTTGAAATCGCGGGTGGTCCACCAATGCTTGGGCAGCACCGGCAATTGGCCGAGGATCAGCGGCAATTCTCGGTTGTTGTTGTGCTTGAACTTGAACAGCACTTTGAGCGGGTCTTCGGCGACCACGTCCTCCACGTCGCTGTAATAGCCGCGGAAGAGCGGGGCGCCGTCCTTGATCAGGGTCTGGAAGCTGAACACCACGTCTTCGGCACGTACCGGATGACCGTCGTGGAAGCGTGCTTCGGGACGCAGGTAGAAGCGCACCCAACTGTTGTCCGGGGCTTTTTCGATTTTGCCGGCGATCAGGCCGTATTCGGTAAACGGCTCATCCAGACCCTGTTTGGCCAGGGTGTCATAGATCATGCTGATGTCGTCGGCCGGCACGCCTTTGTTGATGAACGGGTTGAGGCTGTCGAAACCACCGAACCCGGCCTGACGGAAGATCCCGCCCTTGGGCGCGTCGGGGTTTACGTAATCGAAATGTTTGAAATCGGCCGGGTATTTCGGCGGCTCGTTGTATAGGGTCAGGGCATGTTGCGGGGCGGCGCAGGCCAACCCGGCGAACAACAGACCGCTGGCCTGCAAGAGCAGGGCGCGTACGGGTTTCATCGATCTTTCTCCGAAGATTTCAGCCACCACGCGCTCAGGCCCAGGGTGTAGGGCGGCGTGGTGACGAAGGCGAACCGGTTGCGGTAGGCCAGGCGGTGATAATTGAGGTACCAGTTGGGAATGATGTAGTGCTGCCACAGCAGCACCCGGTCGAGCGCCTTGCCGGCGGCGACTTGTGCATCACGGGTCTGGGCGGCGAGCAATTGTTCAAGCAAATGGTCGACCACCGGGTTGGCGATACCTGCGTAATTCTTGCTGCCCTTGACCCCGACCTGGCTGGAGTGGAAGTACTGCCATTGCTCCAGGCCCGGGCTGAGGGTCTGGTTGAGGGTCATCAGGATCATGTCGAAATCGAACTGATCGAGGCGTTGTTTGTATTGGGCGCGATCAACCGTGCGCAGCCGTGCGTCGATGCCGATACTGGCAAGGTTCTCGACGTAGGGCTGAAGGATGCGCTCCAGGTTCGGGTTGACCAGCAGGATCTCGAAACGCAACGGTTGGCCGATGGTGTTCTGTAGTCGCTGACCGTTGAGCTTCCAGCCAGCCTCGGCGAGCAGCTCCAGGGCCTTGCGCATGGTTTCCCGCGGAATGCCGCGGCCTTCGGTCTGCGGCAGGCTGAACGGCTCGGTGAGCAGCTTGGCGGGCAACTGATCGCGATAGGGCTTGAGCAGCAGCCACTCATGACCGATCGGTAGCCCGGTCGCGGAGAACTCGCTGTTGGGGTAATAACTCATGGCACGCTTGTAGGCGCCGCTGAACAGCGTGCGGTTGGTCCACTCAAAGTCGAACATCAGCCCTAGCGCTTCGCGGACCTTGGCCTCGGCGAAAGTTGATCGCCGGGTGTTCATGAACAGGCCCTGGCTCTGGGTCGGGATCTGGTGCGCGATTTGCGCCTTGATCACATCGCCACGGCGCACGGCCGGGAAGTTGTAACCGTTGGCCCAGTTCTTCGCCTGGTGTTCGATGTAGATGTCGAACTCACCGGCCTTGAACGCTTCGAAAGCCACGTCGCTGTCACGGTAGAACTCGACTTCCATGCGATCGACGTTGTACTTGCCGCGATTGACCGGCAGGTCTTTGCCCCAGTAATCCTTGACCCGCTCGAAGACGATCTGCCGCCCGGGCGTTACCGAGGTGATGCGATACGGCCCGCTGCCCAATGGCGGCTCGAAGGTGGTGGCCTTGAAATCGCGACCTTCCCAGTAATGCTGTGGCAACACCGGCAACTCGCCCAAGCGCAGGATCAGCAGCGGATTACCGGAGCGTTTGAAGACGAAACGGATGCGCTGTGGGTTGAGGATATCGACCCGCGACACTTCCTGAAGGTTGGTGCGGTATTGCGGGTGACCTTCCTTGAGCAGCAAACGGTAAGAGAACGCCACATCGTAAGCGGTGATCGGCGTGCCATCGTGGAAACGCGCTTCGGGGCGCAGGTTGAACACCACCCAGCTGCGGTCTTCGCTGTATTCCACCGATTGGGCAATCAGGCCATAACTGGACGTCGGCTCATCGCCGGACGGCGCGTATTGGCCGGTGCCGACCATCAACGGTTCATTGAGTTCGTTGATGCCGTATTGCAGGAAGTTGCCGGTGGAAACCGGGCTCGAACCTTTGAATGTGTAAGGGTTGAGCGTATCGAAGGTGCCAAACGCCATCACCCGCAACGTACCGCCCTTGGGCGCTTGCGGGTTGACCCAGTCGAAGTGGGTAAATCTGGCCGGGTACTTGAGCGTGCCGAACTGCGCATAACCATGGCTTTCGCTGATCGTCGCGCTTGCGGGGGAGCTCAAGGCCAGGCTGATCAGGAGCAGGAGGAGGGGACGCTTCAAGTCAGAGATCCGATCCAGGCGGCTTGGGCTTTGTGGGCCGTACAGTAACAGCTTGTATCGACAGGAAAAAGACGGGGGTTAATGCGTTGTTAATTGTTGTGTGATGGGCCGGCGGATCGCAAAACCTGTGATGAGGGAGCTTGCCTGTGGCGAGGGGGCTGTTGTGGCGAGGGGGCTTGCCCCCGTTCGGCTGCGCAGCAGTCGTAAATCCTGCGAATGCGGTGGATTTGAAAAAATGCCGGGGCCGCTTCGCGACCCAACGGGGGCAAGCCCCCTCGCCACAACAGCCCTCTCACCACAAAAGCCCCTCGACAGGGCGTGCTGCTTAATGCGGCGAAGCAACCGTCAGCATCTGCCCCGGTTTCAGCGCCTGGCCAACCCGAGGGTTCCAGCGCTTGAGGTGCTGCATTTCAACGTTGAAGCGTTTGGCGACCATGTACAGCGAGTCGCCTTGCTTGACCTTGTACTGGGTCTGTTGCGTCTTGTTGGTTACCTTGCCGTTGGTCTTGCTGTTCACCGCGATCACGGTGTTGACGCGCCCGGATTTGCGCTTGGTGGTGTCCTGCATCACCAGGGTCTGGCCGACCTTGAGGTCTTTGCCGTTCAGCTTGTTCCAGCGTTGCAGGTCTTTGACCTCGACCTTGTTGGCCTTGGCGATGGTGCCCAGATTGTCGCCGCGTTTGACTCGATAGGCGCGCTTGAGGCTGGCGATTTCGCTGTCGTCTGCCCCTTCGAACACCGGCTTGAGCGATCGCTGGCTGATCAATTCTTCAGGACGCATGGTCGACAGGCTGGCGGTCAGCAGTTGCGCCTTGGACGTTGGCACCAGCAGATGCTGGGGACCGTCGATGGTGGTGCGCTGCTTGAAGGCCGGGTTGAGCTGGAACAGTTCGTCTTCGTCGATGTTGGCGACGGCGGCAACCTTGGACAGGTCCATGCGCTGGTTGATTTCGACGACCTGGAAGTACGGTTCGTTGGCGATCGGGTTGAGGTTCACGCCATAGGCGTCGGGTGCCAGGACCACTTGCGACAGGGCCAGCAGCTTCGGCACATAGGCCTGGGTTTCCGCTGGCAGCGGCAGGTTCCAGTAGTCGGTCGGCAGGCCAAGTCGTTCGTTGCGCTCGATGGCCCGGCTGACCGTGCCTTCGCCTGCGTTGTAGGCCGCCAGGGCCAGCAGCCAGTCGCCGTTGAACATGTCGTGCAGGCGGGTCAGGTAATCCATGGCTGCGGTGGTCGAGGCGGTGATATCGCGACGGCCATCATAGAAACGGGTTTGACGCAGGTTGAAGTAACGCCCGGTGGACGGAATGAATTGCCAAAGACCCACCGCGTCGGCCCGGGAATAGGCCATCGGGTTGTAGGCGCTTTCAATCACCGGCAATAGCGCCAGCTCCAGCGGCATGTTGCGTTCTTCAAGGCGTTCGACGATGTAGTGAATGTAGAGGCTGCCGCGTTCGCCGGCATTTTCAAGGAAGGACGGGTTACTGGCGAACCACAGGCGCTGTTGCTCGATGCGCGGGTTGACACCCAGATTGTCCTGCAACTGGAAGCCTTGGCGCATGCGCTCCCAGACGTCCTGTGGAATTTGAGGTGTTGGTTTTTCGCTGAGCCAGATAGGTTTCTGCTTGGCTCGAGCGGCGATATTCGGAGTGTGTGTCGCTTCGGTCTGCGGCACATGGCTGGAACAGCCCGCCAGAGTGGCGGACACAGCCACCGCGATGGCTTGAGCCAAGCGGGTCAATGCGTCTGAATTGATGGCTTTACGAATAGGTGACGACATTGGCTGGAAGTAAGTTCCGGGCAAAAATGTCGGGCGATTCTAGAAAGCGTACCCCCTGCGGTCAACCATTCAGAATTTTTGTATCAACATGATGGCTACTTAGAACTTATCTTTCCAGGCCCGTAGAGCAGCAAAAACCGCACTCGGAGCCCGGTTTTGGGTTCCATTCCGTTCGTCCACTTTTTCTTTAACGGATGTTTCGTCGACACGCAAAAACGGGTTGGTACGCTTTTCAAGCGCCAGAGTAGAGGGCAGCGTCATGATTCCGGCTTCACGTTGTGCGGTGACTTTTTCCAGACGTGCGGCGGTGTCCGGATTGCCCGGTTCGACCGCTACGGCAAACTTCAGGTTGCTCAAGGTGTACTCGTGAGTGCAGTAGACCAGCGTGTCTTCGGGCAGCGCCGCGAGGCGGCTCAGCGAGTGATGCATTTGCTCCGGCGTGCCTTCGAACAGGCGTCCGCAACCAGCGGCGAACAGGGTGTCGCCGCAAAACAAATGGCCCCGGTGATAAAAGGCAATGTGTCCGAGGGTGTGGCCCGGTACGTTGATGACATCGAAGTCCCAGCCCAGCACGCTGATGCGGTCGTTGTCCTTGAGCGCCATGTCCCGCGCCGGGATGCTTTCACTGGCCGGACCATAGACTGTCGCGTCTGTCGCTTTTTTCAGCCGCTCGACGCCGCCGACATGGTCATGATG
Organism: Pseudomonas sp. GM102; assembly: GCF_000282555.1. Classification (NCBI taxonomy): domain Bacteria; kingdom Pseudomonadati; phylum Pseudomonadota; class Gammaproteobacteria; order Pseudomonadales; family Pseudomonadaceae; genus Pseudomonas; species Pseudomonas sp. GM102. Next base: position 10,752 of record NZ_AKJB01000127.1, read on the forward strand.
GTGATGAGTGATCAAAATATCGCTTAACACCCAACCCGGGTGCGCCGCGAGCCAGGCCTGCACTGGCGCGGCATCGCCCGGATCGACCACGGCGCAGCGCTGGGTACTGTGGTCTTGTAACAACCAGATGTAGTTGTCGGTGAAGGCGGGCAGGGCACTGATCTGTATCATCGTCGGATTCGCCAAGCGGAAAACATTGGCGCATCTTAGAACTTCCTGGCGCGTTGGAGAATGCAATGACCGATAAAGCGTTCGCTCAGGCCGATCCTGAGTGGCTGACATTGATCAGCGCAGCCCGTGAATGGCTGTCCGGGCCCATCGGGCAATTTCTGCTGGACGAAGAACGACGCATGCTCGAAGACGAGTTGGGGCGTTTCTTCGGCGGCTACCTGGTGCATTACGGCCCCTCGGCGCAGACACCGCCGTCGGCGCCCCAGGTCCAGCGCAATGTGCGCCTCGGTGCGCCGTTGCCGGGGGTCGAGATCGTTTGCGAAGAGCAGGCCTGGCCTTTGAGCGAGCACGCCGCCGATGTGGTGGTGTTGCAGCACGGGCTGGATTTCTGCCTGTCGCCCCACGGTTTGCTGCGCGAAGCGGCGAGCAGTGTCCGGCCCGGCGGGCATCTGCTGATTGTCGGGATCAACCCCTGGAGCAGCTGGGGCTTGCGTCGTGTGTTCGCCCATGACGCCTTGCGCAAGGCCCGCTGTATTTCGCCATCGCGAGTCGCCGACTGGCTGAACCTGCTGGGCTTCGCGCTGGAGAAACGCCGCTTCGGGTGCTATCGTCCGCCCCTTGCGTCGCCTGCCTGGCAAGCCCGTCTGGCCGGTTGGGAGCGCAAGGCGGGTGACTGGCAATTGTCCGGTGGTGGCTTCTATTTATTGGTCGCGCGCAAGATCGTGGTGGGCCTGCGGCCGGTGCGCCAGGAACGGCGCGAACCGATGGGCAAGTTGATTCCGTTGCCGATGGCCAAGGTCAACCGTCGTCACCTCGAACCGTAATACCCATTTTATTTTCCCGGCCGGGTTCGCCCCGGCCTCGGGCATCGTCGGTCACCGATCGGCGAGCCACCGCATTTTCTGGATAGATTGGCATGAGCGATAGCGTAGAACTCTTCACCGATGGCGCCTGTAAGGGCAACCCTGGCCCGGGCGGCTGGGGTGCGTTGCTGGTGTGCAAGGGCGTTGAAAAAGAACTCTGGGGGGGCGAAGCCAACACCACCAACAACCGCATGGAATTGATGGGCGCGATTCGTGGCCTGGAAGAACTCAAGCGCTCCTGCGACGTGCTGCTGGTGACCGACTCCCAATACGTGATGAAGGGCATCAACGAGTGGATGGCCAACTGGAAGAAACGCGGCTGGAAAACCGCGGCCAAGGAGCCGGTGAAAAACGCCGATCTGTGGAAGCTGCTCGACGAGCAGGTCAACCGCCACAACGTCACCTGGAAATGGGTGCGCGGGCACATCGGCCATCACGGCAACGAACGGGCCGACCAATTGGCCAACCGTGGCGTTGATGAAGTGCGTGGGTACAAGCAGGCCTAGACCCTGATCGTTCCCACTGATCGTTCCCACGCAGAGCGTGGGAACGATCAGTGGGAACGAGCCTGCTCGCGATGGGTGCAACACGGTGTACCTGAAAGACCCCGGCGAGCGTGTTAACATCGCCGCTTTTGCACGATTGTCCCGTTGAGAGCTGAGCACTGATGGCCACCAGATCCGTTGTACTCGATACCGAAACCACCGGCATGCCGGTGACCGACGGCCACCGGATTATCGAAATCGGTTGTGTCGAGTTGATCGGTCGGCGCCTGACCGGCCGGCATTTCCACGTTTACCTGCAACCGGATCGCGAGAGTGATGAAGGCGCCATCGGCGTCCACGGCATCACTAACGAATTCCTGGTGGGCAAGCCGCGTTTCACTGAAGTGGCCGATGAGTTCTTCGAGTTCATCAAGGGCGCGCAGCTGATCATCCATAACGCGGCGTTCGACGTTGGCTTCATCAACAACGAATTCGCGCTGATGGGCCACCACGACCGCGCGGACATCACGCAACACTGCTCGATCCTCGACACCCTGATGATGGCCCGGGAACGTCACCCGGGGCAGCGCAACAGCCTCGACGCCTTGTGCAAACGCTATGGCGTCGACAACTCCGGCCGTGAGCTGCACGGCGCCTTGCTCGACTCCGAGATTCTCGCCGACGTTTACCTGACCATGACCGGCGGCCAGACCAGCCTGTCGCTGGCCGGTAACGCGTCCGATGGCAATGGTTCAGGTGAAGGCGCGGATAACTCCGCCACCGAAATCCGTCGTCTGCCGGCCGATCGTCAGCCGGCCCGGATCATCCGTGCGAGTGAAGAGGATCTGGCCCAGCACGTTGCGCGCCTTGAAGCCATCGCCAAATCCGCTGGTGCTCCGTCGTTGTGGCAGCAATTGGCTGAGGCCAAGGCTCAGGCCTGAGCCCCTTCGAGCGAAGGGCTTTTGTGGCGAGGGAGCTTGCTCCCGCTCGGCTGCGCAGCAGTCGCAAATCCTGCCAACACGGTGTATCGGAGTGAATGCAGGGGGCCGCTTCGCAGCCCAACGGGAGCAAGCTCCCTCGCCACAGGTAAACTTTCGGAACAATGGGTTTGCTGGCCACTTGCTGGTGCGCCCGCCGACCCACTTCAGGGCATCCCCCTCGCCACATGCGCTTCAACCCTCTACCCTGAGGTTATTGGCAGGCCATGGTCTGCCGCCTCAGGACACCGAGCCCCATGTATAAAGATTTGAAATTCCCGGTCCTGATCGTCCACCGCGACATCAAAGCCGACACCGTTGCCGGTGATCGTGTGCGGGGCATCGCCCGGGAACTGGAGCAGGAAGGCTTCAGCATCGTCTCGGCGGTCGATTACAACGAAGGGCGTCTGGTCGCCTCGACTCATCACGGCCTCTCTTGCATGTTGATTGCCGCCGAAGACGCCAGCAGCAACGCTCATCTTCTGCATAACATGGCCGAGCTGATCCGCCTGGCACGGGTTCGGGCGCCGGACCTGCCGATCTTTGCCCTGGGCGAGCAGGTGACCCTGGAAAATGCCCCGGCCGATGCCATGGCGGAACTCAATCAGCTGCGCGGTATTCTTTATTTGTTCGAAGACACCGTGCCCTTCCTTGCCCGGCAAGTCGCCCGCGCGGCGCGCAAATATCTGGACGGTCTGTTGCCGCCGTTCTTCAAGGCGCTGGTACAGCACACCGCCGATTCCAATTATTCCTGGCATACCCCCGGCCATGGCGGCGGCGTGGCGTATCACAAGAGCCCTGTGGGGCAAGCGTTTCATCAGTTTTTTGGGGAAAACACCCTGCGTTCGGATTTGTCGGTGTCGGTACCGGAACTCGGTTCGCTGCTCGATCACACCGGCCCGCTGGCCGAAGCGGAAGCGAGAGCCGCGCGTAATTTCGGCGCCGATCACACCTTTTTTGTGATCAATGGCACCTCGACCGCCAACAAGATCGTCTGGCATTCCATGGTGGCCCGCGATGACTTGGTGCTGGTGGATCGCAACTGCCACAAGTCGGTGTTGCACTCGATCATCATGACCGGTGCGATTCCGCTGTACCTGTGCCCGGAGCGTAATGAGCTGGGGATTATCGGCCCGATTCCGTTGAGCGAATTCAGCCGTGAGTCGATCCAGGCCAAGATCGATGCGAGCCCGCTGACCAAGGGCCGCGAGCCCAAGGTCAAGTTGGCGGTGGTGACCAACTCGACTTACGACGGCCTGTGTTACAACGCCGAGTTGATCAAGCAGAGCCTGGGCAATAGCGTCGAAGTGCTGCATTTCGACGAGGCCTGGTACGCCTACGCGGCGTTCCACGAATTCTTCGCCGGCCGTTACGGCATGGGCACTTCCCGCAGCGAAGACAGCCCGTTGGTGTTCACTACGCACTCCACGCACAAATTGCTGGCAGCGTTCAGCCAGGCGTCGATGATTCACGTTCAGGACGGCGGTGCGCGGCAATTGGATCGCGACCGTTTCAACGAAGCATTCATGATGCACATCTCGACCTCGCCGCAGTACAGCATCATCGCCTCGCTGGACGTGGCGTCGGCGATGATGGAAGGGCCGGCCGGTCGTTCGTTGTTGCAGGAAATGTTCGACGAGGCCCTGAGTTTTCGCCGGGCCCTGGCCAATCTGCGCCAGCATATCGCCGCCGATGACTGGTGGTTTTCCATCTGGCAACCGCCCTCGGCCGAAGATATCGAGCAGGTGGTCACCGAAGACTGGTTGCTGCAACCCGACGCCGATTGGCATGGCTTTGGCGGCGTGACCGACGACTACGTGCTGCTCGATCCGATCAAGGTCACGCTGGTGATGCCGGGTTTGACGGCGGGCGGTGCCCTGAGTGCGCGGGGGATTCCGGCGGCGGTGGTCAGCAAGTTCCTCTGGGAGCGTGGGCTGGTCGTGGAAAAAACCGGGCTGTATTCGTTCCTGGTGCTGTTCTCCATGGGCATCACCAAGGGCAAATGGAGCACGCTGCTGACCGAGTTGCTGGAGTTCAAGCGCAGTTACGACGCCAATGTCAGCCTGGCCACCTGCCTGCCGTGCGTGGCACAACACAATGTTGCCCGTTACCAAGGCATGGGTTTGCGCGATCTGTGTGATCAATTGCACGCCTGTTATCGCAGCAATGCCACGGCCAAACACCTCAAACGCATGTACACGGTGCTGCCGGAAGTCGCGATGAAGCCGGCTGACGCCTATGATCAATTGGTACGCGGGGAGGTTGAGGCTGTTTCGATCGATGCTCTGGACGGGCGGATCGCAGCGGTGATGCTGGTGCCCTACCCGCCGGGGATCCCGTTGATCATGCCCGGCGAGCGGTTCACCGAGTCGACCCGTTCGATCATCGATTACTTGAAGTTTGCCCGTACGTTCGACAGTAGCTTCCCCGGGTTTGTCGCCGATGTGCATGGCTTGCAACACGAAGACGAGGGCAATGGACGGCACTACACCGTCGATTGCATCAAGGAATGAGGACCTTTGCGACTATGCAACCCGTCATGAATCCCAAATACCCAGGCCTCTCGGTGCGTGTCGCCGATGAGGGTTTTGCGGCTTATATCTGGGGCAGTGATTTCAGTTTTGAAGTCGCCGCCTATGGTGCCGCGCAAATCGGTAAGCCGGTGGCGCAGTGGCTGGTGACGCCCATCACCCCGTATCGCAAGTGTTACGGCATCGATCCCGAGGAGTTCAGCAGTTTTCGCGATGCCGCTGACAGTGCGATTTTCATGGCCTACCTGGATGACGAACCGGTGGGTCACTTGGTGGTCAGCACCAACTGGAACGGTTTTGCCCATATCGATGAATTGGCGGTGCATGCACCGGCGCGCCGTCATGGCGTGGCCAAGGCGCTGCTGGACGTGGCGCAGTTCTGGAGCCGCAAGAAGAAGCTGCCCGGCATCATGCTGGAAACCCAGAACAACAACCTGGGTGCCTGCCGACTCTATGAGCGTTGCGGTTACACAGTTGGCGGGATCGATCATTTGCGCTACCGCGGAATCGATCCGAACACCGCCGAAGTGGCGTTGTTCTGGTATCGCCTGTTCGATAATCAGCTGGAAAATCCGCTCAGCTCGCCAGCATCGCCACGGCTTGTTCCGTGATGATGTCCAGCAATGCCTGAGCGGCCGGTGATGGCTCGGCACTCTTCAGGCTCAAGGCATACACGCTGATCGGTATGGCAGGCGCCAGCGGGCAGGCATCGAGCCCGGCCGATTTGGCGCCGAGGGCGGTAAACGGGTCGACGATCGCCAGGCCTTCGCCGGCCTCGACCATGCTGCGCATCATCTGATGAGTCTGGACCCGGGTCTGGATGACCGGGGCAGGGCGCAGCGCATGCAGCTTGTTGTCCAATGCCGGGCTTAACGGATCGTGACCTTCCAGGCCGACCATCGACTGGCCAGCCAGGTCTTGCAGCGAGATGTACTTCTGTTTCGGTTGCAGCCAGCCATGGGGCGCCAGCAACTGAAGCTTGCCTTGAGCGATGACCTGGCAATGGATGTCGGCGTGGTCCGGGTCATGCAGGCTCAGGCCCAGATCGCTTTCACGCAGCAGCAGGCTTCTGACGATCTCGCGGGTCGGTTGGCTCAGGAGGGTGCAAGGCGCATCGGGCAGGCGTCGGCGCAGGGCCGCGATGCTGTGTGGCAACAGTTGTTGCGCCAAAGGCGGGGTGCAGATGATGCGCAGGGGTGGGGCCAAATATTGCTTGAGACTGCTGGCCAGACGCTGGACCGGTTCGAGGGCTTCGTAGACGTGGGCGATCTCGACCTGCAGCTCCCGCGCCTCGCGCGTGGCTTGCAGGCGACCACGCACGCTGGCAAACAGCATGAAGCCCAACTGATCCTCGGCATCACGCAGGGTGCGTTCAACCTCGGCCACCGGCAGCTGCAGCCATTCGGCGGCGGTGCCCAGGTGGCCGGTCTGCAATAGCGCCTGAATCACTTCGATATGACGTAAACGCATGCGTGAAGTCCATGTTCAGCAGGTGAGGGAGTCAGTCACTGAATCCTAACTCAAGTGCGCGCATATGACTTCTGCTCATAACAGCGGGTTATGAGGCGACGTTCGTTTCAGGTTCGCGAGTGAGGGTGACACCTGATTGCACCAGTAGAAACTCGTTGTCGTCGAGTTTGTTGACTCGGTCGCCAATGGCCAGCTTGTAGGTGGTAACGGGCTCAGAGACGGTGAGGCCGTCGTGCGACGGGGTGGATTCCTGGAACTCATGCACGGAATAAACGCGGCCTTCCGCGTCTCTTGCATGGAACTGACCGACGAGTACTGCTGCCATCTGCTTAGAACCTCTGGAGATAAATCACTCAATTTGCGGTTCTGTAGACCGTGGTTGGGCGAGGTAAGTTTTCCTACAGGAAAAAAATAGTCAGGGGCGGCGTTTTTCCGTCGCCCACTGGTTGAATCGTCATTTGATCATCTATAACTAGAAGCTCTTTCCTGGACAGTCGAGAATCTTCCATGAGCAACGTCTACGAGATCGCCGTTCTGGTCGGCAGCCTGAGAAAAGCGTCGATCAACCGCAAGGTCGCGCTGGCGCTGGCCGAACTGGCGCCCGCCAATCTTAAGCTGAGTATCGTCGAAATCGGCGATTTGCCGCTCTACAACGAAGACATTGATGGCGAATCACCGCCGGCAGCCTACAGCACTTTCCGACAACAAGTGAGCTCATCCGACGCGGTGCTGTTCGTGACCCCGGAATATAACCGTTCCGTGCCGGCGCCATTGAAGAATGCGATCGACGTGGGGTCGCGCCCCTACGGCAAGAGCGCTTGGAACGGCAAGCCGGGTGCGGTGATCAGCGTTTCACCAGGCGCCGTCGGCGGATTTGGCGCCAACCACAATATTCGCCAGTCCATGGTGTTTCTCAATGTGCCGTGCATGCAGCAACCGGAAGCCTACCTGGGTGGCGCTGGTTCCGCGTTCGACGAGGCGGGCAAGTTGTCGGAGTCGGTGAAGCCGTTCTTGCAGAAGTTCATCGATGCGTATGCGCAATGGGTCGAGCAGCATAAAAAGCAATGACCGTCCCCATCTAGACCGCGTTGGGTCCATTCGCGGGCAAGCCTCGCTCCTACAGGTTTTGTGTTGATTACAAAATGCGTGAACGACACTTGTCTGTAGGAGCGAGGCTTGCCCGCGAAGAGGCCAGTCCAGTCATCACAAAGACTCAACCATTACCCGGCACATTCGGCCAAAGATCTGACACCAGAAACAGTCGCTCGGCTTCTTCCCAATCGCCTTCGCCATTCTCTGTCAGCCGCACCATCAATTGCGCCGGTGCCAGTGGGTCCAGATCGCTCAGCCATGTACTCAGCTGTTCAGTGTTCCAGGTTTGCTCTTCGGGATAGTGCGCCGGTGCCAGCCAGGCATGGCGGGGCAGGGGTTGCCAACGACCGAACGGGCGCTGCACGACAAAATCCGCCCAGTCCTTCTGATGCAACCAGCTACCGCGCAAATGTTGAGGGTGTGCGCCGCTCGGTGACTCGGACTGCCCCGGCCACGGATAGAGCAGATAGCCGCCCAGCCATAGATGTGCACTGAACTGCTGGATATCCAGCGACGCCAGCACTGCACGGCTTTCCGCTCGCGCGGAAATCGGTAATTGATGCTGGCTCAGGTGCTTCAGTTTACGGTCGAGTCGATCATGACAACCCGGTCCTAGCCACTGCGCGGTGTCATGACCGTCACCGTTCTGTGGCCCCAGATAGAGCTTGATCGCCAGTTCCAGGTGATGCACGCCATCGCGATCACGCAGCAGCATGTCCAGCTCACCCAGGGTGTGGCCTTCACGGCGGATCGGCATGTTGGCGGCAATCAGTTCGATACCCGGCGCGTGTCGCACGGCGTATTGCCACAGCCGCTCGTAGTACAAACCCAGTCTCCGGGTCCTGGCCTGAGCCAGCCAGTGCAGCAGGTCGTAACTGTCGCGATCCAGTTGCCTGAGCCAGTGTTCCAGGCGCTCCGGTGCCTGCACCCAATCGCTCCCCGCCAGCGGATGACGCTGCGGCCACGGGGTGACACTGAGCATCGGCGGCGCGAGGATGACCCAAGCCAGGTCGCGCACTTCAGGGTGGCGCAACTGGTGAGGTAACTGGAGCAAATCTGGAAATAGGATCATCTTGCGAGCATAGCCCGAAACGCGAGCGCACCGTCGCGGCTGAAAGGGTTTTGTCTACGCCGTGCTTTCGCCCATAATCGTGTTTTTCGCCGTCGCAGGCCCCCGCATCCTAATAGGAGCCCCATGGAGCAATTTCGTAATATCGGCATCATCGGTCGCCTGGGCAGTTCTCAGGTGCTGGATACCGTCCGCCGACTGAAACGGTTTCTGCTCGATCGTCACCTGCACGTGATCCTCGAAGACACCATCGCCGAAGTCCTGCCGGGTCATGGCCTGCAAACTTCGTCGCGCAAGATGCTCGGTGAAGTGTGTGACATGGTGATCGTGGTCGGCGGTGACGGCAGCCTGCTGGGCGCCGCCCGGGCGCTGGCCCGACACAATATTCCGGTGCTCGGCATCAACCGTGGCAGCCTGGGGTTCCTGACCGATATTCGCCCCGATGAGCTCGAAGTCAAAGTCGCCGAAGTGCTCGATGGCCACTATCTGGTGGAAAACCGCTTCCTGCTGCAAGCCGAAGTCCGACGCCACGCCGAGGCCATCGGCCAGGGCGATGCGCTGAACGACGTGGTGCTGCACCCCGGCAAATCCACAAGGATGATCGAGTTCGAGTTGTACATCGACGGCCAGTTCGTCTGCAGCCAGAAGGCCGACGGCCTGATCGTCGCCACGCCGACCGGTTCGACCGCCTACGCACTGTCGGCGGGCGGCCCGATCATGCATCCCAAGCTCGACGCTATTGTGATTGTGCCGATGTACCCCCATACCTTGTCAGGTAGACCGATCGTGGTCGATGGCAACAGTGAGCTGAAAATCGTCGTGTCCAAAGATATGCAGATTTACCCGCAAGTTTCCTGTGACGGGCAGAACCACTTCACCTGCGCGCCCGGTGACACCATCACCATCAGCAAGAAAGCGCAGAAACTGCGGCTGATTCATCCGCTGGACCACAACTACTATGAAGTCTGCCGGACCAAGCTCGGCTGGGGCAGCAAGTTGGGTGGTGGAGGCGACTGATGCTCGATCCCGCGCGTAGCTACGACCTGATCGGTGACGTGCACGGTTGCGCTCTGACCCTTGAGCACTTGCTCGACCGGCTCGGTTACCACAAACAGGCTGGCGTCTGGCGGCATCCGTCGCGCATGGCGGTGTTCCTGGGCGACATCATCGACCGCGGCCCGCGGATTCGCGAGGCGCTGCACATCGTCCACGACATGGTCGAAGCCGGCCAGGCGCTGTGCATCATGGGCAACCATGAATTCAATGCACTCGGCTGGAGCACGCCGGCGCTGCCGGGTAGCGGCCAGCAGTTCGTGCGGGAACATACGCCGCGTCACGCGCGCCTGCTCAAGGAAACCCTGACCCAGTTCGAGGACCATCCCGCGGAATGGCATGACTTCCTGCAATGGTTTTACAAGCTGCCTTTGTTCGTCGATGCCGGGCGTTTCCGCGTGGTGCATGCCTGCTGGGACGCCGGCCTGATCGAGCCGTTGCGCGGGTTGTTCCCCGACGGTTGCATCGATGAGCACTTCCTCCAGGCCTCCGCCGTGCCCGGCAGTTTCGCCTGCACTGTGTTCGATCGCCTGTTGCGCGGCACCGACATGCGCTTGCCCCACGGCTTGACCATGACTAGCGGCGACGGCCTGACGCGCTCGTTTTTCCGCACCAAGTTCTGGGAAGACGACCCGCAAACCTACGGAGATATCGTGTTCCAGCCCGACGCCTTGCCTGAACCGGTGGCCCGTACGCCGCTGTCGTCCAGCGAAAAAGACAACTTGCTGCGCTACGGCGTCGATGAGCCGTTGTTGTTCGTCGGCCACTACTGGCGCAGCGGCAAACCGGCGCCGATCCGCCCGAACCTGGCCTGCCTGGATTACAGCGCGGTGCTCTACGGCAAACTGGTCGCTTATCGTCTGGATCAGGAAACCCGTCTCGACCCGCATAAATTTGTCTGGGTCGATGTCGAGCGGCCGGAGGTGCTGCAATGACGGCGGTGGCGGTATTACGTCTGCCTTTGGCGGTGGATTTGAGCGGGTTCGTCAAACTGCTGCAACGCATGCAAGTGCCCCACCGGGTCAGCGAAGAGGCGGGCGAGCAAGTGCTATGGGTGCCGGCCAACATCAGCGAGGACGTGCGCTCATTGTACGAACGCTTTCCGGCGGGGGACCCCGATCAGCAACTGGATATCCCGATCGCGCAGACGCTGCAGCGTCCGGGCTTGGTCGAGCAGTTGCGCCGCAGCAAGGCTACAGCGTTGGTGCTGTTGCTGACCCTGATCGTCGCCATGGTGACGCTGCTGGGCGATAACCTCGAAACGATACGCTGGCTGACTTTCCTCGATTTCCGTGTGATCGGCGAGTACATCCATTTCACGCCACTGGCCGACAGCCTGGCGGCGGGGCAGTGGTGGCGTCTGGTCACGCCGATGCTGATCCACTTCGGCATCCTGCACCTGGCCATGAACGGCATGTGGTACTGGGAACTGGGGCGGCGCATCGAGTCGCGTCAGGGCAGCATCAACCTGATCGGCCTGACGCTGCTGTTCAGCCTGGTGTCCAACTACACCCAGTTCCTTTTCAGTGGCCCGAGCCTGTTTGGCGGGTTGTCCGGGGTGCTGTACGGTCTGCTCGGGCATTGCTGGATTTTTCAGGTTCTGTCGCCGAACCCGGCGTATCGCCTGCCCCGAGGGGTGTTGGTGATGATGCTGGTATGGTTGCTGGTGTGCCTGTCCGGGCTGGTCTCGATGATCGGTTTCGGCCAGATTGCCAACGCGGCCCACGTCAGCGGGTTACTCATCGGATGCTTCACCGGTTTGTTGGGTGGTTTGTACAACCGCCGTAAACTGGCCGTCTAAAACTGTTATGTGATTAAAGAGCGCGGAGCCCTTGATGTCCTCTTTTAACGAAATGATCAAAAACATCACCCCGGATATCTACCAGAGCCTGAAACTGGCGGTGGAAATCGGCAAATGGTCCGACGGAGGCAAACTCACCGCCGAGCAGCGCGAACTGTCCCTGCAAGCGATGATCGCCTGGGAAATCCAGAACCTGCCCGAGGAAGAGCGTACCGGCTACATGGGCCCGCAGGAGTGCTCGTCGAAGTCGATCGAAGTGCCAAACATCCTGTTCAAATCGGATGCCATCCATTGATAGAGATTGGCCGCGGTGCAATCAGCAAAATGTCGGCGCGCCTTGACGGGCCGAACGTGCAGTACGCTTTTCGTCTGGGCGACGCCGAGGTACCGGTCAATCCGTTGATCGGCACCACGGTGCGCCTGGAATACCTGGGAGCGATCCACTGCACCCATTGCGGACGCAAGACCAAAACCAGTTTCAGCCAGGGTTACTGCTACCCGTGCATGACCAAACTGGCCCAGTGCGACCTTTGCATCATGAGCCCGGAACGTTGCCACTATGACGCCGGCACCTGCCGTGAGCCTGCGTGGGGCGAAAAGTTCTGCATGACCGATCACGTGGTGTATCTGGCCAATTCATCGGGGATCAAGGTCGGCATTACCCGCGCCACACAGCTACCGACCCGCTGGCTCGACCAGGGCGCCAGCCAGGCTCTGCCGATCATGCGCGTCGCCACCCGTCAGCAGTCTGGCTTTGTCGAAGACCTGTTCCGCAGCCAGGTCGCCGACAAGACCAATTGGCGTGCTTTACTCAAGGGCGATGCGGTATCGGTGGATCTGGCGCAGGTTCGCGATCAGCTATTTGAGAGCTGCGCGCAAGGTTTGCAAAATTTGCAGGAACGATTTGGCCTACAAGCAATCCAGACAATTACCGATGTAGAACCTCTGGAAATCCGCTATCCGATCGAGCAATACCCAGCCAAGATTGTCAGCTTCAACCTGGACAAGAACCCGATTGCCGAAGGCACGCTGCTGGGGATCAAGGGCCAGTACCTGATTTTCGACACCGGCGTGATCAATATTCGTAAATACACGGCCTACCAGCTCGCCGTGCATCAGTAAGGATTCCAGTATGCGCACCGAACAACCGAAGATGATCTACCTGAAGGACTATCAGGCACCCGAGTACCTGATCGACGAGACGCACCTGACCTTCGAGTTGTTCGAGGACCACAGCCTGGTCCATGCGCAACTGGTGATGCGCCGCAATCCTGAACGTGGCCCGGGCCTGCCGCCGCTGGTGCTGGATGGTCAGCAACTCGATCTGCTGTCGGTGACGTTGGCCGATCGCGAACTGAGCGCTGCCGACTATCAGCTGACCGAGAATCACCTGACCCTGCACCCGGCCAGTACAAGCTTCACGGTCGACACCAGCGTCAGGATCCACCCGGAAACCAACACCGCCCTGGAAGGCCTGTACAAATCCGGCACCATGTTCTGCACCCAGTGTGAAGCCGAAGGTTTCCGCAAAATCACTTATTACCTCGACCGCCCGGACGTGATGAGCACGTTCACTACCACGGTGGTCGCCGAGCAGCACAGCTATCCGGTGCTGCTGTCCAACGGCAACCCGATTGCCTCGGGCCCTGGCGAAGACGGCCGGCACTGGGCGACCTGGGAAGACCCGTTCAAGAAGCCTGCCTACCTGTTCGCGCTGGTGGCCGGTGATCTGTGGTGCGTCGAAGACACCTTCACCACCATGATCGATCGCTCCGTGGCGCTGCGCATTTATGTCGAGCCGGAAAACATCGACAAGTGCCAGCACGCGATGAACAGCCTGAAGAAGTCCATGCGCTGGGACGAAGAGGTTTACGGTCGCGAGTATGATCTGGACATCTTCATGATCGTCGCGGTCAACGACTTCAACATGGGCGCCATGGAAAACAAGGGCCTCAACATCTTCAACTCCAGTGCCGTGCTGGCCCGCGCCGAAACCGCCACCGACGCCGCGCACCAGCGGGTCGAAGCGATCGTCGCCCACGAGTACTTCCACAACTGGTCGGGCAACCGCGTGACCTGCCGCGACTGGTTCCAGCTGTCGTTGAAGGAAGGCTTCACCGTGTTCCGCGATTCCGGCTTCTCGGCCGACATGAACTCGGCCACGGTCAAACGCATCCAGGACGTGGCGTACCTGCGCACCCACCAGTTCGCCGAAGACGCCGGCCCGATGGCTCACGCCGTGCGCCCGGACAGCTTCATCGAGATTTCCAACTTCTACACCCTGACCGTGTACGAAAAGGGTTCGGAAGTGGTCGGCATGATCCACACCTTGCTTGGCGCCGACGGTTTCCGCAAAGGCAGCGACCTTTACTTCGAACGTCATGACGGCCAGGCCGTGACCTGCGACGACTTCATCAAGGCCATGGAAGATGCCAACAGTGTCGACCTGACCCAGTTCAAACGCTGGTACAGCCAGGCCGGCACGCCTCGTTTGGCGGTGAGCGAGTCCTACGACGCAGCGGCAAAAACCTACAGCCTGACCTTCCGCCAGAGCTGCCCGGAAACCCCGGACAAGGTGGAAAAACTGCCGTTCGTGATTCCGGTGGAACTGGGCCTGCTGGACAGCAAGGGCGGTGAAATTGCCTTGCGTCTTGCCGGTGAAGCCAGTACTCAAGGCACATCGCGGGTTATTTCGGTGACTGAAGCCGAGCAGACCTTCACCTTCGTCGACATTGCGCAAAAGCCGCTGCCTTCGTTGCTGCGCGGTTTCTCGGCGCCGGTGAAACTGAGCTTCCCGTACAACCGTGATCAGCTGATGTTCCTGATGCAGCACGACAGCGACGGCTTCAACCGCTGGGATGCCGGCCAGCAATTGTCGGTGCAGGTGCTGCAAGAGTTGATCGAGCAGCAACAGAAGGGTGAAGCGCTGGTGCTGGATCAGCGTTTGGTTTCAGCACTGCGTACTGTGCTGTCCGACGAGACGCTGGATCAGGCCATGGTCGCCGAAATGCTTTCGCTGCCGGGCGAGGCGTATCTGACCGAGATCAGTGAAGTGGCTGATGTAGACGCCATTCACACAGCTCGCGAGTTTACCCGCAAGCAATTGGCTGAGGGTTTGTTCGAGGGATTGTGGCTGCGTTATCAGGCCAATCGCGATCTCTCGAAGAAAACGCCGTATGTGGCCGAGGCCGAGCATTTCGCCCGCCGTGCGCTGCAGAACATTGCGCTGTCGTACCTGATGCTCAGCGGCAAGCCGGAAGTGTTGGCGGCAACCCTTGAACAGTTCGACACCAGCGACAACATGACCGAGCGTCTGACGGCGTTGGCGGTGTTGGTGAATTCGCCGTTTGAAGAGCAGAAAGCCACGGCGCTGGCGACCTTCGCCGAACACTTCAAGGACAATCCGCTGGTCATGGATCAATGGTTCAGCGTCCAGGCCGGCAGCCCATTGCCGGGTGGTCTGGAGCGGGTCAAAGCCTTGATGCAACACCCGGCGTTCACCATCAAGAACCCGAACAAGGTGCGGGCACTGGTCGGCGCGTTTGCCGGGCAGAACCTGATCAACTTCCACGCAGCCGACGGTTCCGGGTATCGCTTCCTGGCGGATCTGGTGATCGAGTTGAACGGGTTTAACCCGCAGATCGCCTCTCGCCAACTGGCTCCGCTGACTCGCTGGCGCAAATACGACGACGCTCGTCAGGCGTTGATGAAAGGTGAGCTGGAGCGGATTCGCGCTTCGGGGCAACTGTCCAGCGATGTGTTTGAAGTGGTCAGCAAAAGCCTGGCTTGAGTTTGGCCTTGCTCCTTCGGGGTCCACTCGGCCCCCGTAGGAGCGAGGCTTGCCCGCGAAGGCGTCCTGATAGCCGGCCTGTTTCTTGCAAATGTACTCCGATCAAATTGTGGGAGCTGGCTTGCCTGCGATGGCGGCCTGATAGCCGACCGGGATTTTTGATGGTGTACATATCCATTTCTGCGGTAACGGCGGCTTATGGTTTCGCCCTTACGGCGAGGCACTTTTGGCAAACGCCCCAAAAGTACCCAAAAGGTCTCGCCCCAAGCGTCCGGCCCCTCGCTGAGGCTCGGCGTTCCTTCGCTCCGGTATCCATCTGGGGGCATCGCCCTACGGTTGGCTTCGCTTCAACCTACATGCGATGGGTTTGACTGCGTCGAACGGCGCTGCGCGCCAATCCCCAGATGAACACCTCCGCTCAGCCTCCCGAAGGGGCGGGCAGATCAAGATCCGAAGCCAAAGCCAAAGCCAAAGCCAAAGCCAAAGCCAAAGCCAAAGCCAAAGCAACAGCAGGATCAACAGCTTCGTGAGCAAGCCCGCTCCCACAGTTGGACTGGGTACATCCGGGGAAGATTGGTCGGCTGACAGGCCGCCATCGCAGCGATGCGACGACCCGATAAGCCAGCTTCCACAATGGAGCGGCGTACCACGGCGCTTTTCACCACTCAACAGGCCGAGCGTTAGCTCGCCTGCAGCTTTTGATCTTGATGCACCGCCCCCTCGAGAGGCCG
>NZ_AKJB01000128.1:0-11565 GCF_000282555.1 Pseudomonas sp. GM102
AGGGGGCTTGCCCCCGTTGGGCTGCGAAGCAGTCCCCAAATCTCTGATGTACCAAAAATTTTGTGAGTGCTACGCACTCAAACGGGGGCAAGCCCCCTCGCCACAGCTCGCTCCCACAGGGGAATGTGGTGTTTACCAGGGAATGGTCTCGCCCCTGTAGTTCACAAAATGATGCCCGCCCTTGCCGGCATACGCATTCACCTGATCAATCAAGCCGCGTGTGCTGGTCTCCACATCAATGTCGGCACCTTCGCCACCCATGTCAGTCTTCACCCAACCCGGGTGCAGCGACAGTACGGTGAGTTTCTGTTCGCCCAGTTGTGTGACGAAGCTGTTGGTCATGGAGTTCAGCGCCGCTTTGCTGGCCTTGTACAGCGCCAACTCCGGCGCGTCGGGCATGGTCACACTGCCCAGCACCGAACTCATGAACGCCAGCACGCCGCTGCCATCGCGAATCTGCCCCACGAAACGCTGGGCCAGATTGATCGGCGCCACGGCGTTGGTGAAGAACAGCTGACCCACCTCGGCCAACGTCGCGCCACCCGGCGTCTGGACCTCCGGGCCCTTGACCCCGGCATTCACGACCAACAGGTCGAAGACTTCGCCCTTGAGTTGTTGGCTAAGGGCGATGACCGCTTGCTGATCGTCCATGTCGAGTTTTTCGATCCGCACCTTGCCCAGCGCTTGCAAGGCTTCGGCGCTCTGCGGGTTGCGCACGGTGGCGGTGACTTGCCAGCCGTCGGCCAGCAGGGTTTTCACCAGACCGAGGCCCAAGCCTCGGGAGGCGCCGATGATGAGTGCGGTTTTTGCCTTGGACATGAATGGCTTCCTTGATGGATGAGAATCACGGATTTAATGGACAACGTTGACCGAGCCGATGTTGCAGTTCCTGACGCAAGACATCGAGTTCGGCGATGCGGGTTTCGATCAGGTTCAGTTTGTCTTGCAGCAGTTGGGTAACGGCATTGGCCGGGTCGGGCGCCTGCCACAACGCGGCGACGCTGCTGCCGATCTCGCCGAGGGTAAAGCCCAGTCGCTGGGCCGTCTTGATGTAGAGCACCAGTTGCACCATCTCCGCCGGATAGTCGCGATAACCATTGGCGCTGCGTTGCGCGGCGATCAATCCGCGCTGCTCGTAAAAGCGCAATGTGTCGCGGCTGACGGCGCTGGCCTGGGCTAATTCACCGATGCGCATCTTGATGTCTCGAGAGGGCTTGACCCTGGAGCATACTCCAGGCTTTAGCCTTGTTGCTCCCTGAATTTATGGAGCAAGACGGATGTGGACTTCAACGCAATATCGTCAAGTGGTGCGTGGCAGTGCGTGGTACGACCTGATCGTGACCGCTGCTTTTGTGACGCCGTGGAGTTTTGCGGCGTTGCATGGCGTGTTGTTAAGCCTGAGCCAGACTTTCAATCTGCCTGGCGAGCTACCGCCGTTCGAGCCGATGCACATGCTGATGGCGAATTTGTTGGGTTCGATTGTGTGCGTGTGGGCGGTGCTGCGGATTCGTGATCCGCAGCAGGTGTTTGGGCGGTATGACGCGGTGGGGCGGTTTCTGTTTTCGGCTTGGCAGCTGTATGCCTTGCTCCACGGCGCCAGCTCATTGCTGGTTGTTTTCCTGGTCTTTGAATTGGCGTGGGGCGTTGTTCAAGTGTTGCCTGTTCGGGCGCCTTCGCGGGCAAGCCTCGCTCCTACGGATTTGAGTCGTTCACCTCATCGGCGAACTACACAAAACCTGTAGGAGCGAGGCTTGCCCGCGAAGAGGCCCTAACGGCCAACACCTAATGCCCAGCCTGCCACGGCTGCCCCAACGACACCGGCGCATACAGCCGTGTGCGCACGGCATCCCGGGACAGCAGCACCAACACCACAATGGTCGCGACATACGGCAGCATCGCCAGCAGGCTCGACGCAATCGCCAGCCCCAATCCCTGCGCCACCAAATGCAGGATGCTGGCGAGACCGAACAGATACGCTCCGAGCAGCAATCGCCACACCCGCCAACTGGCAAACACCACCAGCGCCAGGGCAATCCAGCCGCGACCGGCGCTCATGTTTTCCGCCCACATCGGCGTGTACGCCAGGGACAGATAAGCGCCGGCCAACCCAGCCATGGCCCCACCAAACAGCACCGCCAGCGTACGCACGCGCAACACCGGCAAACCCACGGCACTGGCGGCATCCGGGTTTTCGCCGACGGCCTGAATGATCAACCCGACGCGACTTTTCAGAACCACCCAGGCCACTAATGTGAACAGCGCGAATGACAGGTACACCAGCAAGTCCTGGGCAAACAGCATCCGCCCGATCAGCGGGATTTCACTCAACAACGGAATCGCCACCGGCTCAAAACCCGCCAACGGTTTGCCAACCCACGCTGCGCCGACAAAGGTCGACAGGCCCACGCCGAAGATCGTCAACGCCAACCCGGTCGCCACCTGATTGGCGTTGAACACCAGTGCCACCAAGGCAAACAGCGACGACAACAGCATCCCGGCGAGCATTGCCAGCACCACGCCAAGCCAGAGGTTGCCGCTGTTCAGCGCGACGATGAAACCGATCACCGCCCCAAACAGCATCATGCCTTCCTGCCCCAGATTGAGGACGCCACTCTTCTCGCAAATCAGCTCGCCCAGCGCCACCAGCAACAACGGCGTACCGCAGCGAACCATGGCGTAGAAAATATTGCTCAGCAGATCGATATCCATCACAAGGCTCCTGCGTGTACGGCGGTGGTTGGTGCACGGCGAGCCCAGTGCAGGTTCAAACGCGGTCGGTAGAGAATCAGCACGTCACTGGCCAGCAGGAAAAACAGCATCATCCCCTGGAACAATTGAGTGATCGCTTGCGGCAGGTTCATGCTCATCTGTGCGCTTTCGCCGCCGATGTACAGCAGCGCCATCAACAGGCTGGAGAACAGAATGCCGATGGGATTCAGTCGCCCGAGAAACGCCACGGTGATCGCCGCATAGCCGTAACCCGGTGAGACCTGCGGCACCAGTTGGCCGATCGGCCCGGTGACTTCGCACACGCCGGCCAGTCCCGCGAGGCCGCCGCTGATCAACAACGCTAGCCAGATCAGCCGTTTCTCGCGAAAGCCGACGAAACCGGCGGCGCGCTTGTCCAGCCCAAGCACTTTGATCTGGAAGCCGACAAAGCTTTTCTGCAGCAACACCCACGCCGCCACCAGCGCGAGCAAGGCGAAATACACACCGGCATGAACCCGGCCGTCCTCCATCAACAGTGGCAGTCGACTGGCATCGCCGAACATTGCCGACTCTGGAAAGTTGAACCCCGCCGGGTCCTTCAGCGGCCCGTGGACGCAGAACAGCAGCAGGTTCAGGGCGATGTAATTGAGCATGATGCTGGTGAGGATTTCATTGGCGTTGAAGCGCGTGCGCAACCACGCCGTCAGCCCGGCCCATGCGGCGCCGGCCAGGGTGCCTGTGAGCAGGATCAACACCAGCGCCCAGCGGCTTTGCCAGCCAATGATGTTCACTGCCAACGCACTGCCGGCGAGGGCGCCGAGCAGCAACTGACCTTCGGCGCCGATGTTCCAGATCCGTGCCTGATACGCCACCGCCAGGCCCAATGCGCAGAGCAGAATCGGCAACGCTTTGACCAACAATTCAGAGACGCCGTACAAGTCGCTGATCGGTGCAATCAGCAACGTATGCAAGGTCAGCAACGGATCGTGGCCCAGGGCGATAAACAGCAATGAGCCACAGCCCAGCGTCAACACGGCCGCCAGCAAGGGCGAGCACCACAACATCAGGCGTGATTGCTGGCCACGGGGTTCGAGAGAAAGCAGCATGTGAAACTCCGTTAAAGCGCTACGGGGGCAGGTGATTGAGGTGTGTCGAACTGGCCGGCCATCCAGCCGCCGACGTCGCTCAGGCGGGTATCGACGGTCGCCTTCAGGGGCGACAATCGACCTGCGCACAACGCAGCGAGGCGATCGCTGACCTGGAACAGTTCGTCGAGGTCTTCGGAGATCACCAGGATCGCCGCGCCAGCATCACGCAAGGCAATCAACGCCCGGTGAATGGTCGCGGCCGCGCCGACGTCCACGCCCCAGGTCGGGTGCGCGGCGACCAACAATTTAGGCTGTTGAAGGATCTCCCGGCCGAGGATGAATTTTTGCAAGTTGCCGCCCGACAGGCTGCGAGCAGGCGCCTGGGCATCGGGTGTCTTGACCCCGAAGCGGCGAATGATGTCTTCGGCCAGCGCTTGGACCTTGCCGCGCTGGATCAGCCCGTTGCTGACTAGCCCCTGTTGAAACGCAGTGAGCAGGGCGTTATCCGCCAGGCTCAGTTCCGGCACCGCGCCATGGCCCAGACGCTCGGCGGGGACGAACGCCAGGCCAAGTTTGCGTCGTGCATCCGGCCGCAGATGCGCCACCGGTTGCCCGCCGAAACTGATCGTTGCGCTGTCATCGCGGGGTAACCGTTCTTCACCACTGAGCAAGGCCAGCAACTCATCCTGGCCATTGCCGGCCACCCCGGCGACCCCCACGATTTCGCCGCTGCGCACGTTGAAATCAATACTCTTCAGAGAGCAGCCGAACGGGTCCGGGTTGTGCCAGGACAATCCCGTCACACTCAAAAACGCATCAGCCCCCATGACCTTTGGATAGTCAGTGATCAGCTCCGCGGCTTCCCCGACCATCAACTGCACCAGTTGCCGATCCGAGCACTGCGCCGGCACGCAATGCCCGGCTACCCGACCTCCACGCAACACCGTCGCGCTGTGGCACAACGCGCGCACTTCGCCGAGCTTGTGGCTGATAAACAGAATGCTGCAGCCCTCGGCGGCCAGTCGACGCAAAGTGACGAACAATTCGTCGGCTTCTTGCGGGGTCAGAACAGATGTCGGCTCATCGAGAATCAACAGGCGGATGTCCTGCATCAGGCAGCGAATGATTCCCACCCGTTGACGCTCGCCGATGGACAGGCTGTGGACAAGTCGCTCCGGTTCCAGGGCCATGCCGTAGCGTTGGGACACTTCACGAATCTTCGGTTCGAGCTGCTTCGGCGTACCCGCCGCCGCACCCATGGCCAGCGCGATGTTCTGCGCCACGCTCAGGGTTTCGAACAGCGAGAAATGCTGGAACACCATGCCAATCCCCAGGCCGCGAGCCTGGGCCGGATTGCGCATGGTCACACGCTGGCCCTGCCAGATCATTTCCCCTGAGTCGGCGTGAGTGACGCCATAGATGATCTTCATCAGGGTACTTTTGCCCGCACCGTTTTCGCCGAGCAGGGCGTGAATTTCACCGGGCGCAATGCTCAAGTCGATGGCATCGTTGGCCAGGCAACCGGGATAACGTTTGCTGATTTTGCGCAATTGCAGGCGGGGTGTTTGATCGGGGATCGGCACGGGGTTGGACATGACAGGCTCGGGTCGACAGAAGTTATGCCTGGGGATAAAGCAATTTCCTGGCCATTGAGTCAGGAAATCGGCAAGGCCTTGCTGGTTTAGGGTTGTGGGCGGTGTCTCGCCTTATTCCAACTCCGAATCAGGCACCACTTGAGGGCACGTTCTTTGATCAGGCTCTGGTTTTGCGCGCTGTGAATTGATCAAAAAACGAGCAATACCTTGCAAGCTATGTCGGACATGGGGCTGCGCCAGCCATGAACGGGTTATCCACAGGTTGTTCCACAGTATTTGTGCGCAAGCCGAGCGGAGGAGCATAAGCACTGAGGGGCTTTCTTCTAATGGCGATAAACCGCTCTAACTGTTTGTTTTTACGTGGAATAAATGTTGTCGTTGGGAATTTGGATGAAAAATGAGCAAAGCCCGCAAAGCCGCATGACAGAAGGGTTACAGGGGAATGTGCTCAGGTTATCCACAGCTGGGTGCACAGCAGATGTGGGCAAGTATCGAGAATAAGGAAAACCGGGGCGCCCCAAAAGATCGCAGCGCCCACAGGCGCGTAGGAGCTGCCGAAGGCTGCGATCTTTTGATCTTTTGATCTTTTATCGCTGCAACAAAATGCGCCCGCGACTCAAGTCCGCCAGCTGCGTTTGCAGGGTATCTATCTGCCCCTCGCCGATCGCCAATTGCAGTTCCACGCCATTGGCCGTGAAGGTTTCTTCCACGACCAAACCACCCAGTTCCGCTACCCGAAGTTTCACCAGCGCCAATTCACTAAATGCGCAGGCACAACTCACCGGCACCCGACTGATCAGCTCGACTTTCGGCGCCCCTTGCAGGCATTTGTTGGCACCGCCGCCATAGGCCCGGGCGAGGCCGCCGGTGCCCAGTTGAATGCCGCCATACCAACGGATCACCAGCACCGCGACCTGATCGCAATCTTGCGCTTCGATCGCTGCCAGAATCGGCCGGCCAGCGGTGCCGCCGGGTTCGCCATCATCGTTGCTGCGATATTGATCGCCGAGTTTCCAGGCCCAGCAATTGTGCGAGGCGTTCAAATCACTGTGCTGCTCGATGAACGCTTGGGCATCGGATGCGCTAGTGATTGGTCCGGCGAGGGTGATGAAGCGGCTTTTGCGAATCTCTTCGCGGTATTCGCAAAAGCCGCTGAGGGTAAAAGGCATAAGTGTCTTAGATAGCAGGCGTCAGGCCGCAGCCTTTGAGAATGATGCGGATCAGGTTGTTGCCGGCGTCTTCCATGTCTTGCTTGGTCAACTTGGTGCGCCCGGTGACACGGCAGATCTGCGTGGCAAAGTCGGCGTAATGCTGGGTGCTGCCCCATAGCAGGAAGATCAGGTGCACCGGGTCGATGGGGTCCATTTTGCCGGCGTCGATCCAGGTCTGAAACACTGCGGCCCGGCCCTGAAACCAGATGCGATAGTCCTGGTTGAAATGCTCGCTCAGGCATTCGCCGCCGCTGATGACCTCCATGGCGAAGACCCGCGAAGCTTGTGGCTGGCGCCGGGAGAATTCCATTTTTGCGCGAATGTATCGCGTCAATGCTTCTGCCGGATCATCCTCAACAGTCAGGGTATTGAAGGTGCTGTCCCACAATTCAAGGATGTTACTCAGCACCTCCACGTACAAACCCAGTTTGTTGGTGAAGTAGTAATGCAGGTTCGCTTTGGGCAACCCGGCCTTCTGCGCGATGGTGTTCATGCTGGTGCCTTTGAACCCGTGACGGGCGAACTCGTCTTCGGCGGCTTTGATGATGGTCTCTTCGTTCTTCTGACGAATGCGGCTGGCGGGTTTGCCGCCGTGGGCTGGGACTTCAAAGGTCATAGGCACTTCCGAACAGGTAAATGGGTGCAACCAGATGCGTTGATAGCGCACCCGCAGGCCGCAGACAAGTCCTGTCGCGATAAAACCCTGCCCTTGTAGGAGCGAAGCTTGCTCGCGAAGGCGGGGTGTCAGTCAGCATTAATGTTAAATGTTAAGCCGTCTTCGCGAGCAAGCTCGGCTCCTACCGTTTTCAGCGCGTTGCAGCCAGACTCTCCAAAAAGCTCTCCAGCACCAAATGGGGACGACGACCCTTGCGTGTGACAGATGCCAGGCTCAGGTCATAAAAACGTGCCTTGGGTTTCAGCGCACGCAATCGGCCTTGTTGCACCCAGAGGCTGGCGTAATGATCCGGCAGATAACCGATGTAGCGCCCGGTCAGGATCAGAAATGCCATGCCTTCGCGATCCGATGCACTGGCGGTGCAGTTGAGCGCCTGATAGTGGGCCTGGATCTCGGCGGGCAAACGGAAGGTCGGGGCGATGGCGTCCTGCCTATTGAGACGCTCATCGTCCAGTTGTTTGTCGTCGACATAGAACAACGGATGGCCGACTGCGCAATACAGCAGCGAACGTTCGCTGTAGAGCGGCTGATATTCCAGACCCGACAGCGCACTGGCCTGCGGCACCACGCCGACATGCAAGCGCCCGTCGAGCACACCTTGTTCGACTTCATTGGGCGCGATCATGCGAATCTGGATTTGCACGTCCGGGCCGCGTTCTTTCAACTGCGCCAAGGCGTGGGTGATGCGCATGTGGGGCAGGGTGACCAGGTTGTCGGTCAGGCCAATGGTTAATTCGCCGCGCAAATGTTGATGGAGGCCGTTGACCTCGGTGCGGAAACTTTCCAGCGCACTTAATAGCTGCAGCGCAGATTGGTAGACCTCGCGGCCTTCTTCGGTCAGGGAAAAACCGGCGCGACCTCGCTGGCACAGACGCAGGCCGAGGCGTTGCTCCAGATCGCTCATCTGCTGGCTGATGGCCGAGCGACCGATCCCCAGCACCGATTCTGCCGCGGAGAAGCCACCGCATTCCACGACGCTGCGAAAAATCCGCAACAGGCGGATATCAAAGTCACTGACTTGCGCCAGCGGATCGGGACGACGGCTGCTCATGCTTTATTCACTCAAAGTTTAGTAGCTGGCTGACTGAAGGTTAGAAAAGTTGGATTTCACCGACTTTATCTCCGTGGCAATTTAGCTGCAAGAACGCTTTTCATCTCCACGCCGCTTATTGCCCTGCGAGGTTTTGCCCATGAACGTGCCTGAAAACGCCCCGACTTCCCTGGCCAGCCAGCTCAAGCTCGATGCTCACTGGATGCCCTACACCGCGAACCGCAATTTCCAGCGCGACCCGCGACTGATCGTGGCTGCCGAGGGCAGTTGGCTGACAGACGACAAGGGCCGCAAGGTCTACGATTCGCTCTCGGGCCTGTGGACCTGCGGCGCAGGACACACCCGCAAGGAAATTCAGGAAGCGGTGGCCAAGCAATTGGGTACCCTGGATTACTCGCCGGGCTTCCAGTACGGCCACCCACTGTCGTTCCAGTTGGCCGAGAAAATCACCGACCTGACACCGGGCAATCTGAATCACGTGTTCTTCACCGACTCGGGTTCCGAGTGTGCAGACACGGCGGTGAAAATGGTGCGTGCTTACTGGCGCCTGAAAGGCCAGGCCACCAAAACCAAAATGATCGGTCGAGCTCGTGGTTATCACGGCGTGAACATCGCCGGCACCAGCCTCGGTGGCGTGAACGGCAACCGCAAACTGTTCGGTCAGGCGATGATGGATGTCGATCACCTGCCGCACACTTTGCTGGCGAGCAATGCTTTCACTCGTGGCATGCCGGAGCAGGGTGGTATCGCGTTGGCGGATGAATTGCTCAAGTTGATCGAGCTGCACGATGCCTCGAACATCGCAGCGGTATTCGTCGAGCCATTGGCCGGTTCCGCTGGCGTGCTGGTTCCGCCGCAGGGTTACCTCAAGCGTCTGCGCGAGATCTGCGATCAGCACAACATCCTGCTGGTGTTCGACGAAGTGATCACCGGTTTTGGTCGTACCGGTTCGATGTTCGGTGCCGACAGCTTTGGCGTGACGCCGGACCTGATGTGCATTGCCAAGCAAGTCACCAACGGCGCGATCCCGATGGGCGCAGTGATTGCCAGCTCCGAGATCTATCAGACCTTCATGAACCAGGCGACGCCGGAATACGCGGTGGAGTTCCCGCACGGCTACACCTATTCCGCGCACCCGGTAGCTTGTGCTGCGGGCCTGGCGGCACTCGACCTGCTGCAAAAGGAAAACCTGGTGCAGAGCGTGGCGGAAGTGGCGCCGCATTTCGAAAATGCATTGCATGGTTTGAAGGGCTCGAAAAACGTCATCGACATTCGTAACTACGGGTTGGCCGGTGCCATCCAGATTGCGCCTCGCGACGGCGATGCCATCGTGCGTCCGTTCGAAGCCGGCATGGCTCTGTGGAAAGCCGGGTTCTACGTGCGCTTCGGCGGCGACACCCTGCAGTTCGGCCCAACCTTCAACAGCAAGCCGCAAGACCTCGATCGCTTGTTCGACGCGGTCGGCGAAGTGCTGAACAAAATCGACTGATTTTTCCCTTCTATATAGAGGCGCTCGGTTATGGGCGCCTGTGGACAACTTTTCTGGAGCCCTGCATGAGCCTTATCCCGCATTTGATCAATGGCGAACTGGTGACCGAAGACGGTCGTACGGCCGACGTGTTCAACCCGTCCACCGGTCAGGCGATCCACAAGCTGCCGTTGGCCAGCCGTGAAACCATTCAAAAAGCCATCGATTCGGCCAAAGCTGCGTTCCCGGCCTGGCGTAACACTCCGCCCGCCAAGCGTGCGCAGGTGATGTTCCGCTTCAAGCAACTGCTGGAACAGAACGAAGCCCGCATCGCCCAACTGATCAGCGAAGAACACGGCAAGACCCTGGAAGATGCGGCCGGTGAATTGAAGCGCGGGATCGAGAACGTCGAGTTCGCCTGTGCTGCACCGGAAATTCTCAAGGGCGAGTACAGCCGTAACGTTGGGCCGAACATTGATGCCTGGTCGGATTTCCAGCCATTGGGCGTGGTGGCTGGTATTACCCCGTTCAACTTCCCGGCCATGGTGCCGCTGTGGATGTATCCGCTGGCGATCGTCTGTGGCAACTGCTTTATTCTGAAACCCTCCGAGCGTGATCCAAGCTCGACGCTGCTGATTGCTCAGCTGCTGTTGGAAGCCGGCCTGCCGAAAGGCGTGCTGAGTGTGGTGCATGGCGACAAGGCTGCGGTGGATGCCTTGATTGAAGCGCCGGAAGTCAAAGCGCTGAGCTTCGTCGGCTCGACACCGATTGCCGAATACATTTACGCCGAAGGCACCAAGCGCGGCAAACGCGTCCAGGCGCTGGGCGGGGCGAAAAACCACGCGGTATTGATGCCAGATGCGGATCTGGATAACGCAGTCAGCGCACTGATGGGCGCGGCGTACGGTTCGTGCGGTGAGCGCTGCATGGCGATCTCGGTGGCTGTCTGCGTCGGCGATCAAGTGGCGGATGCGTTAGTGGCCAAACTGGTACCGCAGGTCAAAGCGCTGAAAATCGGTGCCGGTACGACCTGTGGCCTGGATATGGGGCCGCTGGTTTCCGGTCAGGCTCGCGATAAAGTCAGTGGCTATATAGAAGACGGCGTTTCAGCAGGTGCGACCTTGGTGGTGGATGGTCGTGGTCTGAGCGTGGCCGGTCATGAGGAAGGTTTCTTCCTGGGCGGTTGCTTGTTCGATAACGTCACGCCAGAGATGCGCATCTATAAAGAAGAGATCTTCGGGCCGGTGCTGTGCGTCGTTCGGGTCAACAGCCTGGAAGAGGCGATGCAACTGATCAACGATCACGAATATGGCAACGGCACCTGTATCTTCACGCGTGATGGGGAAGCGGCGCGGTTGTTCTGCGATGAGATCGAAGTGGGCATGGTCGGCGTCAACGTGCCTTTGCCGGTGCCGGTGGCTTATCACAGCTTTGGCGGTTGGAAGCGTTCGCTGTTTGGCGATCTGCATGCTTATGGTCCGGATGGCGTGCGGTTCTATACCCGTCGCAAGGCTATTACCCAGCGTTGGCCGCAACGGGCGAGCCATGAGGCTTCGCAATTCGCATTCCCTAGTTTGTAAGTAGAAGGGAAGAAGGCCGGCCCCTAGGGGCCGGCCTTCGTGTTTTCGGGGCTTCTTTGCCTTATATGACAGAATTGTGAAATCAGGGGTTGACGGCAGATTCTGGAAGTCTATAATTCGCCCCACTTCCGGCGCAGTCGAAACGGAAAACTCCTTGGTAAACAAAGAGTTATGCAGTTTTCGGCAG
>NZ_AKJB01000129.1:0-16122 GCF_000282555.1 Pseudomonas sp. GM102
CGCTCGGTTGCGTAGCAGCCGCAATCCAAGCTGACTCGGTCCACTTGAAAAGAACTCGCCGGCAGGTTTTGGGGCCGCTACGCGGCCCAACGGGAGCAAGCTCCCTCGCCACAGGTTAGAGGTCCGGCGCGATTAGCTGGCACAACTTGGCAGTCGCTTCGATCATCTGCCCACTCGGCCGCTCCAGGCCTTTGTCCGTCACCAGCAGCAATTGCCCCTGCGCCACCGCCGTCACCTGGGGCCAGGCCTTCCACGCATCGAGCTGCGCCTGATCACTGGCCAGAATCACCTCGGGATTGCGCTGCAACACCGCCTCCACACTGACCTGCGGTGCAGGCTGCGTCAGATCGGCAAATACATTACGCGCCCCGCATACCTGCAGCGCATCACTGATGATCTGCCCACCGCCCACGGTGTACAGCGGCCGATCCCAGACTTGATAAAAAACCCGTATTGGTTCATCCCTTCGATAACGCTGGCGCAGGGAATCGAGTCGTTGACGCAGATTTTCGGCCAATGAATCGCCCCGCTCCGGCCGGCCGAGCTGCGTAGCGATCACTTCAATCTGGGCGGCAAGTTGTTCGAGGCTGTGGGGTTCGGCGACATAGGTGGGAATGTTCAGCCGTTTGAGCTGCTCACGCTGCGCCGGCCCCACACTGCCCGGCCACAACAGCAATAGATCGGGTTTGAGGCTGAGCAGTCGCTCCATGTCCAACTGGCCGTAGTTGCCAACAGAAGGAATGTCTTTGAGTTCAGCGGGACGTTCGCCAGCATCCAGCACACCGACCAGAAGGTCAGCCGAGTTCAGCTCCACGACAATCTCGGAAAGCGACGGTGCCAGACTGACGACCCGCTCAACCGCAGCCGCCGAAGCGCTGACAGCCAGCAGCGACACTGCCAGCCAGATGCTGCGCATCAGCCGAGTTGACGCGGGATACGGTAGAGGTAGAACAGCACTGTGGTCGACAGCGCCAGCAGCACCAATGGAACAGCTTCAAGACCGACGAACACCGCCAGCGCACCGATCCAGGCGGGCAGGCCGGCCGCCAGAAACGCGGTGCGGCGTTTCGCGGCCAGGGCGATCCAGGCGTCGGGTTCATCAGGGGTATCGAGGGCTTTCTGGGTGGCGATCAGCGCGTGTTTGTAGCCGCCGAAAAACTTCAGGCTGACAAACATCGAGGCCACACCGGCGATGAACAACGGCATGGCCAGCACCGGCACAATCGCCTCGCCCTGGCCGAATACGCCGTTGATCACGAACAATGGCACCAAGGCCAGCGCCAGGTATTGCCACCAGTTGACGGACAGTCGCCGCCGTACCTGACCGCGGGTCACGCCCGGTCAACCTCGCCCTGATGCTCGTTGCCCATCATATGGTCGAGCTTGCTCGCCTTGGTCGCCAGATAGAGTTTGTTGTGCGGGTTGTGCCCGGTGTGCAACGGCACGCGCTCGGCTACCACGATGCCCATGTCGGTCAAGGCTTTGACCTTGCGTGGGTTGTTGGTCATCAGACGCAGGGACTTCACGCCCAAATGCTCCAGCATCGGCAGGCACATGGCGTAGTCGCGCTGGTCGGCGGCGAAACCCAGGCGCTCGTTGGCTTCAACGGTGTCGGCACCGCCGTCCTGCAATTCATAGGCGCGGATCTTGTTCAGCAGGCCAATGCCGCGACCTTCCTGACGCAAGTAGAGCAACACGCCACGGCCTTCACGGGCGATCGCCTGCAACGCCGCTTCAAGTTGCGAACCGCAGTCGCAACGCTGGCTGAACAAGGCATCGCCGGTCAGGCATTCGGAGTGCAACCGGCCGAGTACCGGAGCACCGTCGGCAAATTCACCCAGGCTTAGTACTACGTGCTCGCGCCCGTTCTCTTCGTCGAGAAAGCCATGCATGGTGAATTGCGCAAAAGGCGTTGGCAGCTTGGAAGCGGCGACAAAAACGACAGGCACCGGTGTGCTCCTGATCTATAAGTACTGAAGATTCGCAGAGGCGGCATTGTAACAGCACGTTCCTACAGACGCTTAGGCTGAATTATGGGGCATAACGATCAAAAAGTTTGATATCAAACCCGCCTGTCCCCTGTGGGAGCGAGCCTGCTCGCGATAGCTGATTGTCAGTTACATCTGTGTTAGTTGACAGTCCGCCATCGCGAGCAGGCTCGCTCCCACAGGGAAGTCCTCGCCAACCGCATGACACTCAGTTCGACTCAAACGGATAGGGTTGCTTCCAGCGTTCGAAAATCGGTTTCAACCGGCCATTTTTGACCAATACTTCCATGCGCTGATCGAACAGCGCCATCAAGGTGCGAGCCCGAGGTGTATCGGCGAAGCACAGGTAAAGCGGCAATTCCGCGATATGCGTGCGGCGAAACTGCGACGGGTCCTTGGCTCGGCTAACGATGTTATCGATTTCTGTCAGTGCATCGATGTAATAGTCGGCGCGATTGTGGATCAGCATCGACACAATTCCCGTCCGCCGCACGACTTCGTTATAGCGCTGCACATTGGGCAGATAAGCCTGATACTTGTAGCCGCGCACCCAGGCCAATCGATAGTTGCCCAGGGTTTGCAGGGTCGGCGCCGGATTGCTGGCCAGACCCAGTGCATAGATCGGATCGGTATCGAAACTCCAGCGCGGATAGAGCACGTCGCTGACTTCATCCCGATAGGCACCGACACAAGCGTCCACTTCGCCACGCTGTGCAAGGCCCGTGGCGCGTGTGTACGGTTCGGTTCGAATATCCAGTTTGACGCCAGCCGGCTCGAACACTTCGCGCAACACATCCCAGCCCAAACCATGGCCATCGGCGGCGGTAAAGTCTTCCCAGGCTTCGCTGGCGAGGTGAATCACGGACGGCGTCGTCGGTGCATCCCCCGCCTGGGCGAACGAGCAAAATAGCGCGAAAACCATCAGCAGCAACCCGCGTCGCGCTATCCCCGGTTCTCTCACTTGGCGCCTCAGACGAAAATCCACACCAACCCTTGCATCGCCAGCCACGCAAATACGCCTGCCAGCACGTCGTCGAGCATGATCCCGACACCACCGTGCACATGCCGGTCGATCCAGTGAATCGGCCAGGGCTTTAGGATGTCGAAGAAGCGGAACATCAGGAAACCCGCCAGCAACCAATACCAGCCTTCCGGTACCAGCCACAGGGTGATCCACATCCCGACCATTTCGTCCCAGACGATGCCTTCGTGGTCGTGCACGCGCAAATCATCGGCGACCTTGCCGCACAGCCAGAAGCCGAACAGCATGGTGATGCCGAGCATCAGCCAATACCCCCAATCGGGCAGCATCTGCCACAACGGAATGAAGGGTAACGCCACTAACGAACCCCAGGTGCCCGGCGCTTTTGGCAGGGTGCCCGAGCCGAAGCCGAACGCCAGGAAATGCCAAGGGTTGCGCCAGACCGACGGCGGTACGAACTCCGCCGGGACCTGTTTGGGATGATCTGTCACGGTGTCTCCCGAAAATGTTGATAGCCCCGGATTGATGGGGTGATGTCGTGTCCGTCGGCATCCAGCAGTGTCACGCCCTGCCCCGCCACCACCCGCCCAAGCACATGGATCGGCCAGCCGTCCGCCAGTAACGATGGCAACTCGGCGGGCGGCAAGGTGAAGGCCAGCACGTAATCGTCACCGCCGCTCAGGGCGGCTTGCTCAGCGCCGGACTGACCGAGGAAGGCCAGCAGCGCCTTCGACAACGGCAGTTTACTGCGCTGCACCTGAACCCCGACTTTCGACGCCAGGGCAATATGCCCACAGTCGGCGAGCAGCCCGTCGGAGATATCCAGCGCCGCAGTGGCTCTGCCGCGCAACGCCATGCCCAGACCAAGCTGCGGTTGCGGCGACCAGTAATGGGCACGCAACGGATCAGCAATGGCCGGCTCAGCCATCCGCTGGCCGAGCACCAGCGGCAATGCGCCCGCGCCGTTACCCAACTCTCCGCCCACGCAGAGCAAATCGCCCGGTTGAGCGCCACTGCGGGTCAACGCCAGACCGGCCGGCACCCGACCGAACACGGTCATGGTCAGGCTCAACGGCCCGCGGGTGGTATCGCCCCCCACCAGCGCCACAGCACAATTTTGCGCCATGAGGTTCAAACCACGGGCGAAGGCTTCCAGCCAATCGGTGGTCACCGTCGGCAAGGTCAGGGCAAGGGTAAAGGCAATGGGAGCAGCGCCCATGGCGGCCAGATCACTGACGGCCACAGCCAGCGAGCGCTGACCGAGCAGAAACGGGTCGCAGGGGTCTGCGAAATGCACACCGGCCACGAGCGTGTCGGTGGAAATGGCCAACTGTTCCCCGGGAGGAACAGCCAGCAAGGCGCAGTCATCGCCAATCCCAAGGGCAACGCCTTCGCCGCCCTGCGCACAAGGCGCGGCGGCGAAGAAATTGCGGATCAGCTCAAACTCGCCCATGGCTTCGTGTCGACATTCCAAGCGCCGATCAGCGCTTGAACGCCTTCACTTCAGCTTCACGCAGACGCGGAGCCAGCTTGTCGAGCACGCCGTTGACGAACTTGTGGCCGTCGGTGGAACCGAAGACTTTCGCCAGTTCGATACCTTCGTTGATCACAACGCGGTACGGCACATCAACGCGCTCGAGCAGTTCCCAGGTGGACAGGCGCAGAACCGCCAGTTCAACCGGGTCCAGCTCTTCGATGGTGATGTCCAGGCATGGCGCCAGTGCGGCGTCGATCCGGTCCTTCTGAGCCGGAACCCCATGCAGGATTTCACGGAAGTAGGCGCCGTCGACATCGCTGAAATCGTTATCGACCCGAAACTGCGCTTCGATCTCGTTCAGCGACTGCTTGGCCATGTGCCATTGGTACAGCGCCTGAGTCGCGAGCTGACGGGCTTCGCGACGCTTGACGCTTTTCGATGGCTTGCCGGCATCCGCAGGCTTTGGATCGCGCGGGTTGAAACGATCGCTTTCGTCGCTAATCACTTGGCCTCCAACTGCGCCAGCAGGCTGACCATTTCCAGAGCGGACAGGGCAGCTTCAGCACCTTTGTTACCGGCCTTGGTGCCGGAACGTTCGATGGCTTGTTCGATGGAATCAACGGTCAGTACGCCGAAAGCGACCGGTACGCCGAACTCCATGGACACCTGGGCCAGGCCCTTGGTGCATTCGCCCGCGACGTATTCGAAGTGCGGAGTACCGCCACGAATGACTGCGCCCAGGGCGATGATTGCCGCGAACTCGCCCTTCTGAGCGACTTTTTGCGCAACCAGCGGGATTTCGAAGGCGCCAGGCGCACGGATGATGGTGATGTCGCTTTCGCTCACGCCATGGCGAACCAGGGCATCAACTGCACCGCTGACCAGGCTTTCAACGACGAAGCTGTTGAAACGGCCCACTACCAAAGCGTAGCGGCCTTTAGGGGCGATGAAGGTACCTTCGATGGTCTTCAGGGTCATTCGTTAGATCTCTTAAAGAGCCGGGACGCGTTTTCTACGCGTCCCTCAGTGATGTGTTAACCGCGAATACAGGCCCGCAAATTGCCGGTCATTATTCGGAGGGCACGTATTCTACAACTTCCAGATCGAAACCGGATATCGCATTAAATTTCATCGGCGCACTCATCAGGCGCATTTTGCGCACGCCCAGGTCGCGAAGGATCTGCGAACCGGCACCGACGATGCTGTAGGTGGTCGGTTTTTTCACGGCGCTGTGATCCGCGGTTTCGCGAATGTGCGCCAGCAATACGTCGCCATCGAGCGGGTGACCGAGCAACAGCACCACGCCGCTGCCAGCCTCGGCAACCGCAGCCATGGCGGCGCGCAGGCTCCAGCGGCCGGGTTGCTTGACCATCAACAGGTCACGCAGCGGGTCCATGTTGTGCACCCGAACCAGCGTCGGCTCTTCGGCGCACACGGTGCCCAGGGTCAGGGCCATGTGCACGTCGCCTTCCACCGAATCACGATAGGTCACCAGGTTGAACTGGCCCAATTCGCTGTCCAGCGGCTGCTCGGCAATCCGCTGAACGGTACGTTCGTGGATCATCCGGTAGTGAATCAGGTCGGCGATGGTGCCGATCTTGATGTTGTGTTCGGCGGCAAAGGCTTCGAGTTCAGCGCGACGGGACATGGTGCCGTCGTCGTTCATCACTTCGCAGATCACACCGCTCGGCTCGAAACCGGCCATGCGCGCCAGATCGCAGGCGGCTTCAGTGTGACCGGCGCGGGCCAGCGTACCGCCGGCCTGTGCCATCAGCGGGAAGATGTGGCCGGGGCTGACGATGTCTTCAGCCTTGGCGTCTTTGGCGGCAGCGGCTTGCACGGTGCGCGCACGGTCGGCGGCGGAGATACCGGTGGTGACACCTTCGGCGGCTTCGATGGACACGGTGAACTTGGTGCCGAAACCGGAACCGTTGCGCGGCGCCATCAACGGCAGCTTGAGCAGTTCGCAGCGCTCGCGGCTCATCGGCATGCAGATCAGGCCACGGGCGTGCTTGGCCATGAAGTTGATGTGTTCAGGCTGGCAGCACTCGGCGGCCATGATCAGGTCGCCTTCATTCTCGCGGTCTTCGTCATCCATGAGGATGACCATCTTGCCTTGGCGGATGTCTTCAACCAGTTCTTCGATGCTATTGAGCGCCACAAGGCACCCCCCTTCTTTCGAAATTTGAGCTTCAGGATTTGAGGTAGCCGTTGGCGGCCAGAAAGCTTTCGGTGATGTTACTGGATGTGGGCTCTGCAGCCTTGTCGCCGAGCAGAAGGCGCTCCAGATAACGGGCCAGCAAGTCGACTTCCAGATTCACCCGGCGACCCGGCTGGTACGACGCCATAATGGTTTCGCTCAAGGTGTGCGGAATGATGGTCAGCAAGAACTCGGCGCCATCGACTGCGTTCACGGTCAGGCTGGTGCCGTCGACGGTGATCGAGCCTTTATGGGCGATGTACTTGGCCAGGTCTTTCGGGGCACGGATGCGGAACTCCACAGCGCGAGCATTCTCGGTACGGGCAACCACTTCGCCCACGCCATCGACGTGACCGCTGACCAGATGCCCACCCAGACGCGTGGTCGGGGTCAGGGCTTTTTCCAGGTTCACCGGGCTGCCGCTTTTCAGGTCATTCATGGCGGTGCAGTCGAGAGTTTCGCGACTGACGTCCGCCGCAAAGCCATTGCCCGGCAATTCAACCGCGGTCAGGCACACGCCATTGACCGCAATGCTGTCGCCCAGTTTGACGTCGCTCAGGTCGAGCTTGCCGGTTTCTACGTGGACCCGCACATCTCCGCCTTTTGGGGTCAATGCACGAATACTGCCGATGGATTCGATGATGCCGGTAAACATGGAGTCCTCCTCGAGAACAGAGCCAGCGCTAGAGCAATGGCCAGGAATTATACGCTCGCCGATGGCACAGGGATGGCAGTGACTCGCCAGTCATCGCCAACCGCACGGATTTCGGTGATTTTGAGCTCGGGCGCGTCTTTCATCTGCGCCAGTGGCCAGTCCAGTAAGGGTCGGGCCGAGGAGCCGAGAAACTTGCCGGCGATGAAGATCTGGAATTCGTCCACCAGCCCGATCTGGGCAAATGCGCCAGCCAGTCGTGGGCCGGCCTCGACCAGCACGTCATTGACGCCACGATTGGCGAGTTCGACCAGCAACTGATGCAGATCGACCTGGCCATCATCGCCCGGCACGATCAGGCATTCCGGGCCGTTGGCGTACTGTTCTTCCACCGCGACACACGTGGCGACCAGTGCCGGACCCGCCTTGAAGAACGGTGCATCCAGCGGCACCCGCAGGCGACCGTCGATCAGCACGCGCAGTGGCGGACGGCTCATGGCCAAGGCCGTTTGTTCAGCGTCCAGCCCCAATTCGTCAGCACGCACGGTCAAGCGCGCATTGTCCGCCAGTACCGTGTCGGCGCCGGTCAGCACCACGCTGGCCTCGGCGCGCAAACGCTGTACCGCCGAACGCGCCGCCGGCCCGGTGATCCATTGGCTCTCGCCGCTTTCCATCGCTGTGCGGCCGTCGAGGCTCATCGCCAACTTGACCCGCACGAATGGCAAGCCATGTTCCATGCGTTTGAGGAAGCCTTGATTGAGCTTGCGCGCCTCGCCTTCCAGCACACCGCTTTCAGTGGCGATACCGGCCTGGGCCAGACGTTGCAGACCGCGACCAGCGACTTCCGGGTTCGGGTCTTGCATCGCCGCAACGACGCGCGCCACACCGGCATTCACCAGCGCATCGGCGCAGGGCGGCGTACGGCCGTGGTGGCTGCAAGGTTCGAGGGTCACGTAAGCTGTGGCGCCCCGCGCCTTGTCGCCAGCGCCGCGCAGGGCGTGGACTTCGGCGTGCGGTTCGCCGGTGCGCACATGCCAGCCTTCGCCGACAATCTGCCCGTCACGCACCACCACGCAGCCAACCCGGGGGTTGGGATGCGTCGTGTAATGACCTTTGCGCGCCAGTTCCAGGGCCCGCGCCATGTAATGCGCGTCGAGGATGGCTTGTTCGGGGGAGGTGGTCATTCTTTCACCGGCTCACGGGCGAGGCGATCGATCTCTTCGCGGAACTCGTTGAGGTCCTGGAAGCGTCGGTACACCGAAGCGAAGCGGATATAGGCGACTTCATCAAGCTTCTTCAGCTCGGCCATCACCAGTTCGCCGACCACGAGGGATTTGACCTCGCGTTCGCCGGTGGCGCGCAGCTTGTGTTTGATGTGCACCAGCGACGATTCGAGGCGCTCGACACTTACCGGGCGCTTCTCCAGCGCCCGCTGCATGCCGGCACGGAGTTTTTCTTCGTCGAACGGCTGGCGACTGCCGTCGGTTTTGATCAGGCGCGGCAACACCAGTTCAGCGGTTTCGAACGTCGTGAAACGTTCGCCGCAGGCCAGGCATTCACGCCGGCGGCGCACCTGTTCGCCCTCGGCGACCAGACGCGAGTCGATGACCTTGGTGTCGTTGGCACCGCAGAAGGGACAGTGCATGGTGGCAGGCAACAAAAAATGGGAGGGCCATGGTAGCGCATCCCCGTGGCAAGACAAGCCATAGGGTTTGCGGTATACAGACTGGCTGTCTATGGATTTCACTTGCTGGAGCCGCCAATGTCTTTACGACCACTCATTTTGCTCAGTCTTTTCAGCCTGTTGGTGGCCTGTGGCAGCGATACGCCCAAGCCCCAGCCGCCAACGCCCGGCCCTGCACCGCAACAGGCGCAGAAGAAAGCCAAGGCATCGGCCGAGCTCGGTCCGCTGCCGGCTTACCAACGTGAAATCAGTGGCACCCTGCTGGGCGTGCCGGCCGATGCCGAAGTCGAACTGGCGTTGCTGGTGATCGACGAAAAGGATCGTCCGCAACTATTGCTCGCCAGTGCCAACCTGATCGGAACCAATCAAGTGTTGCCGTTTCGCCTGCGCTTCAACCCTGAATCCTTTCCGGCCGGTGCCCGCGTCGAACTTCGCGGCCGCGCCAGCCAGTCCGGGCAGTTGATTCTGCATCTGCCGGCGCAAATGATCACACAGCCAACCACCCAGGCATTGGGTCAGCTGCAATTCGTCAAAGCGCCATGATTGCACCGCTCGACCTGCAACAGGCGTTAGGTGAGCTGCTTGGGGATGCACAGCTTATAGCCTGTGAGTTACCCGGCACCGAACTGAAACTGTGGCTGATCGATGGCGACAATATGGATCGCGCCTTCAGCCCGGAAGAAACCCGGCGGATTCTTCACGAACCGCCGTATTGGAGTTTCTGCTGGGCCAGTGGGCTGGCCGTGGCGCGTTATCTCGCCGAGCACCCGCAATGGGTCGAAGGTAAACGGGTGCTGGATTTCGGCGCCGGCTCCGGGATCGCCGCGATTGCGGCGGTGAAAGCCGGGGCACTGGAAGTGGTGGCCTGTGACCTGGACCCATTGGCGATTGCCGCGTGTCGGGCGAACGCCGAACTCAATGGCGTGCAGCTCAGCTACTCGACGGACTTTTTCTCCGAGGCCGATCGGTTTGATCTGATTCTGGTGGCCGACGTGTTGTACGACCGGGCAAACCTGCCGTTGCTCGACGAGTTTCTCAGCCGTGGCCGGGAAGCGTTGGTGGCGGATTCGCGGGTGCGCGATTTTCGCCATCCGTTGTATCAGCGCATTGAAATGCTGGAGGCAATGACCTTGCCGGATCTGGCCGAACCCGAAGAGTTTCGGCATGTGAGCCTTTACCACGCGCGGCGTGGCTAGCTAAAAGCTTCGCGGGCAAGCCTCGCTCCTACAGGGAGGGTGTAGATTTCGAAACTGTAGGAGCGAGGCTTGCCCGCGAAGACGTCCCGTCAGGCAACACATCACTCAACGGCCACCCCGCTTTCAGCCACCCCCCACCAAGCCTTATAGTGACCACATCCACGCTTTTACGAGATCCCCCATGAGTCAGGAAACGCCGTACATTTTCGACGCCACGACTGCCGATTTCGACCAGTCGGTGATCGAGAACTCTTTTCACAAACCGGTGCTGGTGGATTTCTGGGCCGAATGGTGTGCGCCGTGCAAGGCCTTGATGCCGATGCTGCAAACCATCGCCGAGAGCTATCAGGGCGAGTTGCTGCTGGCCAAGGTCAACTGCGACATCGAGCAGGACATTGTTGCGCGCTTCGGCATTCGCAGCCTGCCGACTGTGGTGCTGTTCAAGGATGGTCAACCGGTGGACGGTTTTGCCGGTGCACAACCGGAATCGGCTGTGCGCACCATGCTCGAACCCCACGTGCAAATGCCGCCGCCCGCTGCGGCCGACCCGTTCGAACAGGCTCAGGCGCTGTTCGATGATGGCCGCTACGCCGACGCCGAAGCCACGCTCAAAGTACTGCTGGCGGAAGACAACACCAACGCCAAGGCGCTGATTCTCTACGCCCGCTGCCTGACTGAGCGCGGCGAACTGGGTGAAGCGCAAATCGTGCTCGACGCGGTCAAGACCGATGAGCACAAGGCTGCCCTGGCTGGCGCCAAGGCGCAGATCCAGTTCCTCGGTCAGGCCAGGGATTTGCCGGACGCGGCAGACCTGAAAGCGCGTCTGGCGAAAAATCCGCAGGACGATGAGGCGGTCTATCAACTGGCTATCCAGCAACTGGCCCGTCAGCAATACGACGCGGCGCTGGATGCCTTGCTGAAGCTGTTCATCCGCAATCGCAGCTACAGCGAAGGCTTGCCGCACAAGACCTTGCTGCAAGTGTTCGAACTGCTGGGCAACGATCACCCGCTGGTGACCACGTACCGTCGCAAGTTGTTTGCTGCGCTCTATTAAGATCAAAAGATCGCAGCCTTCGGCAGCACCTACAGGGAAATACAGATCCCGCGTAGGAGCTGCCGCAGGCTGCGATCTTTTTTGCGGCTTACTCGATCCGTCCGTGTGAACCCGATTCCTACGCTGGCTCGATCCAGTGGTACAGCGGTGTATCCCCGCCGCTCACCACTTTGACGTCTGCACAGTGGCGCAAGCGCACCAACAAGCGCTTGCCCGCCGCTGCGCTGCCGGTCAGCCCTTCCAGTTGCTCCAGCAAATCCGGCCCGCTCAATTGCCCGGCCTTGCGTAGCAACTCTTGGGCGATCTGCCACAGCGCATCGTCCTGATTCACCGGTTTGGCGGGCGCAACACTCGCCTCGGGTTTTGTTGCCTGCAACTGCGCACCGAGCTGCGCCCAGTCGCCTTCATCGAGCTCCAGTGTCAAATCCACCGGCCAGTCGCCGATGCTTCCGCGTATTCGCAACATAAGTCTGCTCCTGCCCATACCTGACTCGCATGCTCCCATGGGTCTTGCGCAACGCCAAGCAGACGGTCAAACTCTCCGCACTTTCGTTATAAGATTACATAACAAAGTTTTCATTTTACTTTCCGGAGACCCGTCATGCGCCGTCTGCTGCTCGCTTTGCCGTTTGCCTTGTTGCCGCTGGCTGTCGCCCATGCGGCGGTCGAGCATGATCACGATCATGATGAACATGGCAGCCTCAGCGCCCACGAACATGGCGTCGCTCGCCTGAATGCGGCGCTGGATGGCCAGACTCTGGAGCTGGAGCTGGAAAGCCCGGCGATGAACCTGGTGGGTTTCGAACACGCCGCCACCACTGACGCCGACAAGGCCAAAGTCGCCGCCGTCCGCACGCAGCTGGAAAAACCGCTGGTGCTGTTCAACCTGC
The DNA here is from genome assembly GCF_000282555.1 of Pseudomonas sp. GM102. Lineage (NCBI taxonomy): Bacteria > Pseudomonadati > Pseudomonadota > Gammaproteobacteria > Pseudomonadales > Pseudomonadaceae > Pseudomonas > Pseudomonas sp. GM102. The sequence continues at coordinate 12,124 of NZ_AKJB01000129.1, forward strand.
CAAAAGCCGCCGGTTGCGTGGTCGCGACTCAGGAGCTGGAAAGCCCGCTGTTCGGTGACAAACCGGATGCCGACGATGACCACGACGAAGCGGACAAGGACGGTCACGAGCATCACCATGACCACAGCGAAATCCATGCCCATTACCAATTCAGCTGCTCGGCCCCGGGCGCGCTGAAGACCCTGGACCTGGCGAATATCTTCAACACATTCCCGGCCACCCAGAAGATTCAGGTACAACTGATCAGCCCGAGTGGGCAGCAAGGGGTTGAAGTGACGGCCAAGGCTGCCGCCCTGAAATTCTGATCCGACACTCCCCCCCTGTAGGAGCGAGGCTTGCCCGCGAAAGCGATCTGACAGTCGACATCATTGTTGAATGTAAAGGCCTCTTCGCGGGCAAGCCTCGCTCCTACGGAGATCGGTGTTGAATGTGAAATTGAGACAAACCCATGAAATCGGCGCCATGACCCAAGCACTCATCGAACTGTCCGACCTGGGCTTCAGCTGGCCCGGGCATCCGCCGTTGCTGGACATCCCGGTGTTCCGCCTGGAACCTGGTGAAACCCTGTTCCTCAAGGGCCCCAGCGGCAGCGGCAAGACCACCCTGCTCGGCCTGCTCGGTGGCGTGCAAAAACCTGATCGTGGCAGCATTCGCCTGCTCGGCCAAGAGCTGACCGAACTCTCCGCTGGCGCACGCGACCACTTCCGCGTCGATCACACCGGCTACATCTTCCAGCAGTTCAACTTGCTACCGTTTCTCTCGGTACGCGAGAACGTCGAGTTGCCCTGCCACTTCTCCAAACTGCGTGCCGAACGGGCGATCCAGCGCCACGGCAGCGTCGATCAGGCTGCGGCCACCCTGCTCGCCCACTTGGGCCTCAAGGATGAAAGCATCCTCAGCCGCCGCGCCGATTCGCTGTCCATCGGCCAACAGCAACGGGTCGCCGCCGCACGTGCGTTGATCGGTCAGCCGGAACTGGTGATCGCCGACGAACCGACCTCGGCGCTGGACTACGACGCCCGCGAGAACTTCATTCGCCTGCTGTTCGCCGAATGCCGCGAAGCCGGGTCGAGCCTGTTGTTCGTCAGCCATGACCAGAGCCTCGCGCCGCTGTTCGATCGCCACCTGTCGCTGGCCGATCTCAATCGCGCCGCCACCCCGTCCGAGGTTTGAGATGTATTTGTTTCGTCTAGCCATGGCCAGCCTGGCTAACCGTCGCTTCACCGCGATCCTCACCGCATTCGCCATCGCCCTGTCGGTCTGCCTGCTGCTGGCCGTGGAGCGGGTGCGCACCGAGGCCAAGGCCAGTTTTGCCAGCACCATCAGCGGCACCGACCTGATCGTCGGCGCGCGTTCCGGCTCGGTGAATCTGCTGCTGTATTCGGTGTTCCGCATCGGCAACGCCACCAACAACATCCGCTGGGACAGCTTCGAACATTTCGCCAACAACCCGAAAGTGAAGTGGGCGATCCCGATGTCCCTCGGCGATTCCCATCGCGGCTATCGGGTGATGGGCACCACCGAGGCGTACTTCGAGCATTACCAGTACGGCCATCAACAGCACCTCGAACTGGCCGACGGCCGTGCCTTCGCCAGCGATCCGTTCGAAGTGGTGCTCGGCGCCGAAGTGGCCGATGCACTGCATTACAAGCTCGGCGACAAACTGGTGTTGGCCCATGGCGTAGCGGTGATCAGCCTGGTCAAACACGACGACAAACCGTTCACCGTAGTCGGCATTCTCAAACGCACCGGCACCCCGGTGGACCGCACGCTGCACATCAGCCTCGGCGGCATGGAAGCGATTCACGTCGACTGGCACAACGGCGTTCCGGCACGTGGCAACGGGCGGATCAGTGCCGACCAGGCGCGCAACATGGACCTGACGCCGCAAGCGATCACCGCGTTCATGCTCGGCCTCAACAGCAAGATTTCGACGTTTGCGCTGCAACGGGAGATCAACGAATTCCGTGGCGAACCGATGCTGGCGATCCTCCCGGGTGTGGCATTGCAGGAGCTGTGGAGTTTGATGAGCACGGCGGAAAAAGCCTTGTTCGTCGTCTCGCTGTTCGTAGTACTGACCGGATTGATCGGCATGCTCACGGCGATCCTCACCAGCCTCAACGAGCGGCGCCGCGAGATGGCGATTCTGCGTTCGGTCGGCGCGCGGCCGTGGCACATTGCGACCTTGCTGGTGCTGGAAGCCTTTGCCCTGGCGTTGTCCGGAGTAATTGCCGGTGTGGCGCTGCTGTATGTGTGCATCGCTGTGGCGCAGGGTTACGTGCAGGCGAATTACGGCTTGTACTTGCCGCTGGCCTGGCCGAGTGAATATGAATGGACGCTGCTCGGTGGCATCCTGATCGCCGCGTTGCTGATGGGCAGTGTGCCGGCCTGGCGCGCCTATCGCCAATCCTTGGCCGATGGCCTGTCGATCCGACTATGAGGACATTAATGATGCCCCGCGCTGTGCTTGCGCTATTGATGCTGGTTGCCCTTCCGCTGTGGGCGGCCGAGCCAAAAGACCTGACCTGGTCGGAGATGATCCCGCCGGATGCGGCGCCAGAAGTGCCGAACATGACGCCCCTGCATGATCTGTCGAAGATGAGCGACGCGTTGTCCGCAGAATCGGCCCCGGCCGCCAAGCAGGACATGCCGAATGCGCCGGTGGTGAAGAGCCTCGACGGCAAGAACATTCGTTTACCGGGGTACATCGTGCCGCTGGAAGTCAGTGAAGAAGGTCGTACCACGGAGTTTTTACTGGTCCCGTATTTCGGCGCCTGCATCCATGTGCCGCCGCCACCGTCGAACCAGATCGTGCATGTCAAAAGCGAAGTCGGCGTGAAGCTTGATGAGCTGTATCAGCCGTACTGGATCGAAGGTTCGTTGCAGGTGAAAGCATCCACCAGCGAGTTGGCGGATGCCGGGTATCAGATGGAGGCGGACAAGATTTATGCGTATGAACTGCCGCAGTGACCGGTAGTTTTGTTTTGATAGTGAGGCCCCCTTCGCGGGCAAGCCTCGCTCCTACAGAGGCCACGCAAGCCCCGTAGAAGCGAGGCTTGCCCGCGAAGAGGCCATCAAAGGTTCCGCAAAAATCAAGGCCATCACTGTTTCATTGAGCTGAGTCAAAAGACCGTATCAGTTGGATCCCTACCATTGGACATCGAACATTTTTAACGTCCTTTGGAGCTCCCATGCACAAGTCCTTGCTCTGCGCTTCGCTGTTCGCCCTCGCGCTCACAGCCCCGCTCGCCCATGCTCACACCGCCGGTGACATCCTCGTTCGGGCTGGTGCGATCACCGTCAACCCGGAAGCCGACAGCTCCAGCGTCAAGGTCGATCAGGGCCCGCTGAAGGGCGCCGATCTGGGTGGCAAGGCCACCATGAGCAGCGACACTCAGCTGGGTCTGAACTTCGCCTACATGATCACCAACAACCTGGGAATCGAACTGCTCGCTGCCTCGCCGTTCGAGCATGACGTGAAGCTCAAAGGCACCGCGCTCGGCGCCGCCAACGGCAAACTCGGCACGCTCAAACACCTGCCGCCGACCCTGAGCCTGGTCTACTACCCACTGGATTCCAAGTCCGCGTTCCAGCCGTACATCGGCGGCGGTATCAACTACACCTGGATCTACGACGAGCACGTCGGCAGCGAAGCCGCCGCCAACGGCTTCAGCAACTTCAAGGCGGAAAACTCCTGGGGCCTGGCCTGGCAGGTCGGTGCCGACTACATGCTGACCGACAACGTAATGATCAACGCCCAGGTGCGCTACATCGACATCGACACCACCGCGACCGTGGAAAACAACGCCGTCGCACCGGGCACCCGGGCCAAGGTCGACGTTGATGTGGACCCGTTCATTTACATGGTTGGTTTGGGTTACAAATTTTAATCAACACTTGTCCGGCTTTTGTGGCGAGGGAGCTTGCTCCCGCTGGGCTGCGAAGCGGCCCCAAAAAACTGCGAGCGCTGCGCACTCGAACGGGAGCAAGCTCCCTCGC
>NZ_AKJB01000130.1:0-22243 GCF_000282555.1 Pseudomonas sp. GM102
CTGCCGAAAACTGCATAACTCTTTGTTTACCAAGGAGTTTTCCGTTTCGACTGCGCCGGAAGTGGGGCGAATTATAGACTTCCAGAATCTGCCGTCAACCCCTGATTGCAGCTTTATTCGGATTTGAGCGTAATACGCGCAAATGCCTTCTTCCCGGCCTGGCAAACATGGGTCGCGCCCAGTACGTATATAAAGGTGCGATCGACAACCTCACCATCTATACGCACACCACCAGAACCCAGAAGATCGCGCGCCACTGCGGAGTTCTTCACCAACCCTGCTTTATTAAGGACCGCAGCGATCGGCATATCCTCGGCGGCAGTCAATTCGATCTCTGGCAGATCATCCGGCAGCTCACCGTCTTTCATACGGTTGCCCGCCGCACGATGGGCATTGGCCGCAGCCTCTTCACCATGGAAGCGCGCAACGATCTCTTCGGCCAGCTTGATCTTGATGTCACGTGGATTCGCGCCCGCTTCGACGTCAGCCCGGAACGCGTTAATCTCTTCCATGGAGCGGAAACTGAGCAATTCGAAGTAACGCCACATCAGTACATCCGGAATAGAGACCAGCTTGCCGTACATGACACCCGGCGCTTCCTGGATACCGACATAGTTGCCCAACGACTTGGACATCTTCTTCACGCCATCCAGACCTTCGAGCAGCGGCATGGTCAGAATGCATTGAGCCTCTTGACCATAACCACGCTGCAGCTCACGCCCCATCAGCAGATTGAACTTCTGATCGGTACCACCCAGCTCGACATCCGCGCGCAATGCGACCGAGTCATAACCCTGAACCAGCGGATAGAGGAACTCGTGAATAGCGATTGGCTGATTGGTCGTGTAGCGCTTGTCGAAATCGTCGCGCTCAAGCATGCGAGCCACGGTGTATTGCGAAGTCAGGCGAATGAAGTCGGCCGGCCCCATCTGATCCATCCAGGTGGAGTTGAACGCCACTTCGGTCCTGGCTGGATCAAGAATCTTGAAGACTTGAGTCTTGTAGGTCTCGGCATTCTCGAGAACCTGCTCACGGGTGAGCGGAGGACGTGTCGCGCTCTTGCCGCTTGGATCACCGATCATCCCGGTGAAATCACCTATAAGGAAGATCACCTGATGCCCCAGATCCTGGAACTGGCGCAACTTATTAATAAGCACGGTGTGACCCAGGTGCAAATCCGGCGCGGTCGGATCGAAGCCTGCCTTAATACGCAGCGGCTGGCCACGCTTGAGTTTCTCGATCAGCTCGGACTCGACCAACAGTTCTTCTGCACCACGTTTGATCAGCGCTAGCTGCTCTTCAACCGACTTCATAACAGACCCGCAAGGCTCAGATTCAAAGGGGAACAACCATACAAGATCGCGCACCAAATACAAGTTTTGCCCGGCGCGCGGACGCCAATCCACGGACAGAGCGCTCGCAGACTTGCTTAAGAGATGATTTGGTTATATTTTATACAGTTATTTCGTCTTCATCATGTCATTCATCTTTTCCAATTCATCTTTTCAAAGTCAAAATTACCTATGACCACAGAACCGTCTAAAGCGCCGCCGCTTTACCCGAAGACCCACCTGCTCGCAGCAAGTGGCATCGCCGCCCTTCTTAGCCTGGCGCTTCTGGTATTCCCTTCCAGTGATGTTGAAGCCAAAAAGACGACCCTGAGTCTTGAACTGGAAAGCCATGCAGAACAACTGACACAAGATCAAGACGCCGCCGACGTCGTCCAAGCCACAAATGAGCCGGCGGCCTCCCCTTTCGCGCAGATCGAAAACAGCGCCGAAGACACCCCGGAAACCGCTCAAGTCGCCCCCGCGCCGGTCGTCGAAGAGAAGAAGGCGCCAGGCCACAGGGAAGTGATTGTCAGCAAAGGCGACACTCTCTCGACGTTGTTCGAGAAAGTCGGCCTTCCAGCCACTTCGGTGCATGAAGTACTGGCCAGCGACAAGCAGGCCAAGCAGTTCAGCCAGCTCAAACATGGCCAGAAGCTTGAGTTCGAACTGAGCCCTGATGGCCAGCTGACCAATTTGCACAGCAAAGTCAGCGACACGGAAAGCATCAGCCTGACCAAGAACGACAAGGGTTATGCGTTCAATCGCATTACCGCCAAACCTACAGTTCGCTCCGCCTATGTTCATGGCGTGATCAACAGCTCGCTGTCGCAATCTGCCGCCCGAGCCGGTTTGTCCCACAGCCTGACCATGGATATGGCCAGTGTGTTTGGCTATGACGTCGACTTCGCCCAGGATATTCGCCAGGGTGACGAGTTTGATGTGATTTACGAGCAGAAGGTCGTCAATGGCAAAGCAATCGGCAACGGCCCGATCCTCTCCGCACGCTTCACCAACCGCGGCAAGACTTACACCGCGGTGCGCTACACCAACAAACAAGGCAACAGCAGTTACTACACGGCTGACGGCAACAGCATGCGCAAGGCGTTTATCCGTACCCCGGTAGACTTCGCCCGCATCAGCTCGAAATTCTCCATGGGCCGCAAGCACCCGATCCTGAACAAGATCCGCGCCCACAAGGGTGTCGATTACGCGGCACCACGCGGTACGCCGATCAAGGCTGCCGGTGACGGCAAGGTATTGTTGGCGGGGCGTCGCGGCGGTTACGGCAACACCGTGATCATCCAGCACGGTAATACCTACCGCACGCTGTACGGTCATATGCAGGGCTTCGCCAAAGGCATCAAGACTGGCGGCAGCGTCAAGCAAGGTCAGGTGATCGGTTACATCGGCACCACCGGTCTCTCCACCGGCCCGCACTTGCACTACGAGTTCCAGGTCAATGGCGTGCACGTCGATCCGCTGGGTCAGAAGGTGGCGATGGCCGATCCGATCTCCAAAGCTGAACGCTCACGCTTCCTCGCGCAAAGCCAACCGCTGATGGCGCGCATGGATCAAGAGAAAACCACTCAGCTGGCTTCGAAACGCTAAGCCATGGCGCTCTATATAGGTGTGATGTCCGGGACCAGCCTTGATGGCCTGGACATTGCGTTGATCGAGCAAACCCCGGCGATCAAGCTGATCGCCACCCATTACATCCCTATGCCTGATTCCCTGCGCGCCGAGCTACTGGGCTTGTGCGCCAGCGGCCCGGACGAGATTGCCCGCTCCGCCATTGCCCAGCAGAACTGGGTGAAACTGGCCGCACAGGGCATTCACACCCTCCTCGACCAACAAAACCTGAAACCCGACGACATTCGCGCGATTGGCAGCCACGGCCAGACTATTCGCCACGAGCCGGCGCGTGGGTTCACGGTGCAAATCGGCAACCCCGCCCTACTCACCGAGCTGACCGGCATCACCGTGGTCAGTGATTTCCGCAGCCGCGATGTAGCCGCTGGCGGACAAGGCGCCCCACTGGTTCCAGCCTTTCACGAAGCCCTGTTTGAAGAACGGCCTGGCAACCGCGCGGTATTGAACGTCGGCGGGTTCAGCAACCTCAGCCTGATCGAACCCGGCAAGCCTGTTGCCGGGTTCGACTGCGGCCCCGGGAACGTCCTGCTGGATGCCTGGATTCACCAGCAACGCGGCGACAACTTTGATCGTGACGGCCATTGGGCTGCCAGTGGCAAGGTGGTACCTGTCCTGTTGAACGAGCTGCTCAGTGATCCGTTCTTTGTGACTCAAGGCCCGAAGAGCACCGGCCGCGAAGTGTTCAATCTGCCATGGCTGATGCAGCATCTGTCACGGCTACAGACCTTCGCTGCCGAAGACGTACAGGCCACGCTGCTTGAACTGACTGCGCTGACCATTGTCGAGTCATTGCAAAGCGCCCAATCGGATACCCGGGAGCTGCTGGTTTGTGGTGGCGGCGCACACAACGCCACGCTGATGAAGCGCCTGGCCAGCCTGTTGCCGAACGCGAAAGTCAGCAGCACTGCTGCGTATGGAGTGGACCCGGACTGGGTCGAAGCCATGGCCTTCGCCTGGCTGGCCCATTGCTGCCTGGAAGGTATCGCGGCCAACCGTCCGAGTGTCACCGGTGCCCGCGGCCTGCGCGTACTCGGCGCCATCTACCCCGCCTGAGCCTGAAACCCCAGACAACAAAACGCCGCAGAGTCCTGAGACCTTGCGGCGCCTGGTAATGCGGTGAGGGTGCGATCAGATCGAGAACGAAGAGCCGCAGCCACACGTGGTGGTAGCGTTCGGGTTCTTGATCACGAAACGCGAACCTTCCAGACCTTCCTGGTAATCCACTTCGGCACCTGCCAGGTACTGGAAGCTCATTGGATCGACCACCAGGCTGACGCCTTCGCGCTCGACGATGGTGTCGTCATCGGCCACTTCTTCATCGAAGGTGAAGCCGTATTGAAACCCTGAACAACCGCCGCCCGTAACGAATACGCGCAGCTTCAAGCGATCATTCCCCTCTTCATCGACCAGGCTCTTCACCTTGTGCGCGGCACCGTGGGTGAATTGCAAAGCCGTGGGGGTGAAGGATTCGACGCTCATGCTGACTATCTCCCGGCGTTACGCCGCCATAATGCGTGATGACGCGCATTATCCGCTTCTCCCAGAAAATCGGTCAACTATTGTTACGGTATATCAATCAACCCAATTGTCAGACCACAATGCAAAAAGGCCCGTTCGACGGGCCTTTTTGCTGAGCGGGATAAAGCCTTACGGCAGCATGCCCGCATGGGACAGACCCAAGCGCTCATCCAGGCCGAACAGGATATTCAGGTTCTGCACCGCCTGACCCGACGCGCCTTTGACCAGGTTATCGATCACCGACAATACCACCACCAGATCACCATCCTGCGGACGGTGCACGGCAATACGGCAAACGTTGGCACCGCGCACGCTGCGAGTTTCCGGATGGCTGCCGGCAGGCATCACATCGACGAACGGTTCGTTGGCATAGCGCTTTTCGAACAACGCTTGCAGATCCACCGAGCGATCCATAACAGTTGCGTAGAGCGTCGAGTGGATGCCGCGAATCATTGGCGTCAGGTGCGGAACGAAGGTCAGCCCCACGTCCTTGCCCGCTGCACGACGCAGACCCTGACGGATTTCCGGCAAGTGACGGTGCCCTTTGACGGCGTAAGCCTTCATGCTTTCCGACGTCTCGGAGTACAGCGAACCTACAGAAGCGCCACGACCGGCGCCGCTGACGCCGGATTTGCAGTCTGCGATCAAGCGCGAAGTATCCGCCAGACCCGCTTCGAGCAAAGGAAGGAAACCCAATTGCGTGGCAGTCGGGTAGCAACCCGGCACAGCGATCAGGCGCGCTTGCTTGATTTGCTCACGATTGACTTCTGGCAAGCCGTAAACCGCCTCCTCCAACAGTTCCGGCGCGCCGTGCGGCTGACCGTACCATTTGGCCCACTCATCGGCGTCTTGCAAACGGAAGTCTGCCGACAGGTCGATGACCTTGGTCCCGGCAGCCAGCAACTCACCCGCCAAGGCATGGGCGACACCGTGCGGTGTGGCGAAGAACACCACGTCGCAGGCCCCGAGGGTCTTGATGTCCGGAACGCTGAAAGCCAGGCCGTCGTAATGGCCTCGCAGGTTCGGGTACATGTCGGCCACGGCCAGGCCGGCCTCGGATCGGGAAGTGATCACTACCACTTCAGCTTGCGGATGCTGTGCCAACAGACGCAGCAGTTCGACACCGGTGTAACCCGTGCCGCCGACGATACCGACCTTGACCATAAACCTGCCCTCAACGAACCCACTGGAAAGCCGTCGATAATAGGGGCCGCGCAGCCCTGCGACAACCGTCAAGGTGACGTGCGGACGCTCTACCCCCTACTATCTTCGCTACCGTGAACCTTGGAATAACTAAAAATGCTTTATCTGTGGCTCAAAGCGCTTCATATCGTCAGCATGGTCTGCTGGTTTGCCGGCCTGTTTTACCTGCCGCGCCTGTTCGTCTATCACGCCCAAAGCGAAGACACCGTCAGCAAGGAACGCTTCAGTATCATGGAGCGCAAACTGTACCGGGGCATCATGGGCCCGGCGATGATCGCCACCCTGGTGTTCGGCATCTGGCTGATCAGTCTCAACCCAAGCGCCTACTTCACCCAAGGTGCATGGATGCATGCCAAATTGACCCTGGTGGTGATCCTGATCGGCTACCACCACATGTGCGGCGCACAGGTAAAACGTTTTGCCCGTGGCGAAAACACCCGCAGCCATGTCTTTTATCGCTGGTTCAATGAAGTGCCGGTTCTGATATTGCTGGCTATCGTAATTCTGGTCGTCGTTCGGCCGTTTTAATCCAACAAGCATCATTCACCCGGGGTACTTCCAATGTCGCTGCCCGCTTTGCTCGAACAACGTTTACGTCTGCCCGTGATGGCGGCGCCGATGTTCCTGATTTCCAACCCTGAACTGGTACTCGCCTGCTGCCGTAATGGCGTAGTCGGCAGCTTTCCTGCGCTGAACCAGCGTGAGAGCAGCGGTTTCAAGGCCTGGCTGGAAGAAATCGAAGCAGGCCTGGCGAAACTGGAAAACCCCGCGCCTTATGCGGTGAACCTGATCGTCCACAACAGCAACCCGCGTTTGCAGGCGGATCTGGCGATCTGTATCGAGCACAAAGTACCGATCGTGATCACTAGCCTCGGTGCCGTGAAAGAACTGGTCGACGCCGTGCACAGCTATGGCGGCCTGGTGTTTCATGACGTGACGACCCGTCGCCACGCGGAAAAAGCCGCCGAGGCCGGCGTGGACGGTTTGATCGCCGTGGCTGCGGGCGCCGGTGGTCACGCCGGGACCTGGAGCCCGTTTTCGCTGATCGCCGAGATTCGACAGTTTTTCGACAAGACCTTGTTGCTGGCCGGCTGCCTGAACCATGGCCATGAAATTCTTGCCGCGCAGTTGCTCGGTGCGGATTTGGCCTACTTCGGTACGCGATTTATCGGCACCACGGAAAGTCATGCGCCTGACGCGTATAAGGAGATGCTCCTGACTTCCAGAGCCGCAGACATCGTCCATACTCCAGCGGTGTCGGGAGTACCGGCAAGCTTCATGCGCCGGAGCCTGGAGGCCGCCGGTTTCGACATGGCAGCCCTGCAAGGCAAGGGCGAGGTGAATTTCGGCTCCAAGCTCAAGCCGTTGAGCGATGAAGCCAAAGCCTGGAAAACCGTGTGGTCCGCAGGCCAGGGCGTCGGAGAAATCGATGACCTGCCGAGTGTCGATCAACTGGTCGCACGTCTCGACACCGAATACCGCAATGCGCTGGAACTGGCGGCGGCGTTGCCCAAGCGCTGGCCGCGCTGACAGAAAAACTTGGCCAGCCCAATCCGGCTGGCCCTACACTTCATATTTGCAACTCCGTCTATTACAAACTCTCGCGACAAGGATGCCTCGGCCATGAGCGAAAACCGTTTCAAGATCGTCTTCGATGGCGCTCTGCAGCCAGGTGTTGACGCCACCACCGCGAAGCTCAATCTCGCCGAGCTGTTCAAAAGCGATGTTGCGGCCATCGAGCGCCTGTTCAGTGGCCGGACGGTTGCACTCAAGCGCGACCTGTCACACGCCGATGCGCAGACTTACCTTCAGGCACTGACGAAAACCGGCATCGATGCCCGAATCGAAACAGAACTCTCGATCGAGCTGAACCTGTCCGACGCTCACGAACACGCCCCTGCCAACAGCCAACCCGTCACGGCAGATCCCGATTCTCCCTATGCACCGCCCCGTGCCTCTGTCGGCGAAGCACTGCCGGAGTTTTCTGCACTCAAGGCATTCAGTTTCGTTGGCCGCATCGGGCGCTTGCGCTTTCTGGCCTGGACGATGGCTCTTACGCTGGTGACGCTTGGCGTTGGCTCCGTGTTGGCTATTTTCGGCTTCGCGCTCATTAGCACGGACTCGACTGCCGGCTTGATTCTCGCTGGCCTGCTGGCCTTTATCCTGGTCGTGGTGCTCGCCTTCATCAGCATCCAGTTCAGTGTGCAGCGCCTGCACGATATCGGCTGGTCCGGCTGGCTTTGGCTGCTGAACCTTGTACCGGTCGTGGGCAGCATTTTTCCGTTTGTCATAATGATTGTGCCGGGTAACAACACGGCCAACCGATATGGCGCACCACCACCGCCCAATAGCAACGCGGTCAGGGTGCTGGCTTCGCTGTGGCTGTTGTTTATCGCAATCATGTTTGTGGGCGGACTGACTGGAGGCCTCACCGCGATCCAGGATGAGTACGAAAGCGCCATCGACAGCACCTATCAAAGCAGCGCGGTGATCCCCGACGAAGTTGAAGTCGAGCCGGCCTATGAGGCCGAACCGGCGCCAAATTCATCCGATGATGCAGCCGAAGCAGCCGAGCCCCCTGTAGACTCTGCGAAAGAATGAACAGCGCTCCCCACCCGTGACACCTGCGTCGCCGGTGCGGAGCTGTTGCGATGGAGAACTGCATGACCCGTTACGCTCTGATCACTGGCGCTTCCAGCGGCATCGGCCTGGCGATGGCCGAAGCGCTGGCCCGGCGCGGCCGCGACCTGATTCTGGTGGCCCGACAGCGTGATCAGCTGGAAAGCATTGCGATTGAACTGACTCAACGTTTTGGTGTGGAGGTGCTGTTTCGTGCCTGTGACCTGGGCGAGCCGCTGAGGCTGTCCGGTTTTTTGCTGGAGCTGGAGGAAGGCGACCGGCAAATCGATTTGCTGGTCAACTGTGCCGGCATCGGTACCTGCGGCCCATTCCTGGCCCAGGACTGGATGACCGAACAAGACTTGATCGAAGTGAACATCCTGGCCCTCACTCGCTTGTGCCATGCCATCGGCAACAGCATGGCCTTGCAGGGCGGCGGGCAGATTCTGAACGTCGCCTCGGTCGCAGCGTTTCATCCCGGCCCCTGGATGAGCACTTATTACGCCAGCAAGGCTTACGTACTGCATTTTTCCGAAGGTTTACGGGTCGAACTGAAGAAATGCGCGGTCAAGGTATCGGTGCTGTGCCCCGGTCCGACCCGCACGGCGTTTTTCCGCACCGCGCAACTGGACACCGACAAACTGGTCGAGAGCAATTTGCTGATGAGCCCGGAAGAAGTCGCGCTCTATACCGTGCGAGCGCTGGCGAAAAATCGCGCCATTATTATCCCCGGTCGCCTGAATCGCTGGTTCGCGTTCCTGCCGCGGCTCGGCTCACGCTGGCTGACCCGGACAATCGCGGGCATGGTCAACAAAGCCTATTGCCCGCGCTGATCAATCCTCAAGGCAAAAGACTGGGCTCTGACATAACCCATGGTTACACTCAGGCCAGCCTAAACAACGGAGAAAACAGCTGTGGATACTCTGTTCACCAAGATCATCAACCGGGAAATCCCGGCCAAGATCATTTACGAGGACGACCAGGTACTGGCCTTCCACGACATCGCGCCACAGGCCCCCGTGCATTTCCTGGTAGTCCCGAAGAAACCGGTGCGCACCCTTAACGACCTCACCGAGGACGACAAGGCTTTGGCCGGGCATATTCTGTTCACGGCCCAGCGCCTGGCGCTGGAATTGGGCTGTGAAGAAGGTTTCCGGGTGGTCATGAACTGCAATGAATTGGGCGGGCAGACCGTCTATCACATTCATATGCACGTGCTGGGTCAGCGCCAGATGCACTGGCCGCCGGGCTGATTCATCAACCGCCCCCTGTAGGAGCGAGGCTTGCCCGCGAAGGCGTTCTCATGTGCGCCAAAAGCTTCGCGGGCAAGCCTCGCTCCTACAGGATTGGTGTCGGTCCCACCGGAAATGACCCAGCGCAAACCCTCCCCCGGCCGATTGAGTTAAACTGGCCGCCGAGATTCTTCCCGGAGGTCAGCATGACTACCCAACGTCACTACTCGCCAATTGACCGTCTTCTGCTGCAAGCCGATGCCGCGATGCGTACTTTGCTGCCCTTCAGTGGTCAGCCCTACCGTCCGTCGCCTGCCATCGTGCAGCCGGATGCGCAAATGAGCGACGAGGACACCCGACACGTCGCCGGCTTGATGCGCATCAACCATACCGGCGAAGTCTGTGCCCAGGCGCTGTATCAAGGCCAGGCCCTGACCGCCAAGCTGCCGAATGTGCGCGCCGCCATGGAGCACGCCGCCGAAGAAGAAATCGACCATCTGGTGTGGTGCGAACAACGCATTCATCAGTTGGGCAGCCACACCAGCATCCTCAATCCGCTGTTCTACGGTATGTCATTCGGGATTGGCGCGGTCGCCGGATTGATCAGCGACAAAGTCAGCCTGGGTTTCGTTGCTGCCACCGAGCATCAGGTCTGCAAACACCTGAATGAACACCTTGAGCAACTGCCGGCCGAGGACGAGAAATCCCGGGCGATCCTGGAGCAGATGCGTATCGATGAAGAGCATCATGCTGAAAGTGCGCTGGATGCAGGTGGATTTCGTTTTCCGGCACCGGTGAAGTTCGGGATGAGTTTGTTGGCCAAGGTGATGACGAAGAGTACTTATCGGATCTAAGTATTGCAGCGCCCGCGACGTCCCCATCGCGGGCAAGCCCGCTCCCACAGGGACCGCGTTTCGGCAATAAAAAAGGCGACTACCCGATGTAGTCGCCTTTTTTTGTACTCGGAACTCTTAGTTCGGCATGTTACGCGGGTAGAAAATTTGCAGCACCTGAGTCTGCACATCGATTCAACCGAGTTCGATGATTTCGTAGTCGTGGGTAATCGCCACGCCGGCCGCGCCGAGCATGATCGAGGCCGAGCAATACTTCTCGGCCGACAGCTCGATGGCGCGCTTGACCTGAGCTTCTTTCAGCCCGCGGCCCTTGACCACGAAGTGCATGTGGATCTTGGTGAAAACCTTCGGATCTTCGGTCGCACGCTCGGCTTCGAGGAAAGCTTCGCAGCTTTCGACGGCCTGACGGGACTTCTTGAGGATGCTGACCACATCGAAATTGCTGCAGCCGCCGACACCCAGCAGGAGCATTTCCATCGGCCGGACACCCAGGTTACGACCGCCGGCTTCGGGCGGTCCGTCCATGACCACGACATGACCGCTGCCGGATTCGCCGAGGAACATGGCTTCGCCAGCCCATTGGATGCGTGCCTTCATCGCCAAGACTCCACTGTCTAAAAAAGGGTCGCCAGCTTAGCACAGGGCCCTTGATTGGCAGCGCTTCGCCTTCCTAGGACATAACCATCTGCGTCGTAGGCAAATTCTCGAATCTTGAAGGAATGCGTCTGTTAAGCTGACGCCAAATCAATGGCGTATCGCCAGCTTTGCAGCGAATAAAAGGATCGCAGGCTTCGCCAGCGCCTACAAAAAAACAAACATACCGTGCAGTCTTTTCGGGATACAACCATGGTTGCTATTACCCCCACACCCAAAATCAAGAACCTCGACAAACTGTTGATGCACTGCCAACGCCGTCGCTATGCCGCCAAGAGCAACATCATTTGTGCCGGTGACCGCTCGGACACGCTGTTTTTCATCATCAAGGGTTCGGTGACCATCCTGATTGAGGACGACGACGGCCGTGAAATGATCATTGCCTACCTCAACTCCGGCGACTTTTTCGGCGAACTGGGTCTGTTTGAACAAGCGGGGCTGGAACAGGAACGCAGCGCTTGGGTGCGGTCCAAGGTCGAATGCGAAGTCGCGGAAATCAGCTACGCGAAATTCCGCGAGTTGTCCCAACAAGATCCAGACATTCTTTACGTGCTCAGCGGACAAATCGCACAGCGCCTGCGCAATACCACGCGCAAGGTCGGCGACCTGGCGTTCTTCGACGTAACCGGTCGCGTTGCGCGCTGCCTGCTGGAGCTGTGTAAGCAACCAGACGCCATGACCCACCCGGACGGCATGCAGATCAAGGTGACCCGTCAGGAAATCGGCCGGATTGTCGGTTGTTCCCGTGAGATGGTCGGCCGCGTGCTCAAGGATCTGGAGGAGCGCAACCTGGTCGACGTCAAAGGCAAGACCATGGTGGTCTTCGGCACGCGCTAAGATCGAAAGCCAGGCTCCGGGAATTTAAGCTCCGAGCATTTCTGCCAGCAACTGTCGGTACAGCGCACCGAGCCGTTCCAGTGCCTCAGGAGCGGCAAACTTTTCATGCAGGGCGATGTGGCTTTCAGCGCGAACCCGCTGCTCCAGGCCGCAGGCTTCGTTAAAGCGATTGACCGCCGCGACCATCGACTCTCGCTCGTCATCGATCAACATCGCCCCGTGCACCAGGCCGACCGGACGCTGGCCGCCCTTGCTCTGGCGCCAACGCTGGGCGGTGCCCACCATCTTTCGACCATCGAGGTTGACGTTGAAACGACCGTCGCAGAACGCGCCCTCGATTTCGCCCAAGGACGAAGTGCCGCCCAGCTCATCGAGTAACTGACAGATCGGATCGCACAGACGCCGGTAGCCGGTTTCGATGCGGTTCAGATCGCCTTCACTGCGCGGAGGGGCATAAACCAGTGCGATGTTGATGGTCGAGGCTGATTGCGGCACCGGCTCACCACCGGTTTCGCGCAGCAATACCGGCCAGCCTGCGGCGGCGGAGACTTCGCACGCTGCCTCGAACTGTGGCAGACGATTCAAGCGGCGGGGCATGACCAATGCGCGGTCAGTGGGTTGCCAGAACAGCAGACCGAACTCCGACTCACCGGTGCACACATGGGCCAACAGATCCTGCTCGGCGAGCAGGCCGGCTTCGATGGTCAGAGGGGTTGGTGAGGTCATAAGGTCTTCCGTTGGACATGAAGTCTGTGGTGCTACTTATGCCGCCATCGCGAGCAGGCTCGCTCCCACATTGGATCTCCGATGTTAGTAGATCTCTTGTGGGAGCGAGCCTGCTCGCGATGGGGTCGACTCGGTCTGCGTGTAATCAGTCGAGCGTAGAACCGCTCACTGGAATGCCACGCTCGGGAAAGAACAGGCGCTGCAACTCGGTACCCGGGCTTTCGGCGCGCATGAACGCTTCGCCGACCAGGAACGCATACACGTCGCTGATTTCCATCAGCTCGACATCGGCCCGGTTAAGAATGCCACTCTCGGTAATCACCAGGCGATCACGCGGAATACGCGGCAACAGGTCGAGGGTGGTTTCCAGATTGACTTCGAAAGTGTGCAGGTTGCGGTTGTTCACGCCCACCAGTGGCGTGTCGAGTGTCTTCAAGGCCCGCTCCAGCTCATCGCCGTCATGGACTTCCACCAACACATCGAGACCGACGCTTTTGGCCACCGCCGCCAGTTCGGCCATTTTCACGTCATCCAGTGCGGAAACGATCAACAGGACGCAGTCGGCGCCCAGAGCACGGGACTCGACAATCTGGTACGGGTCGATCATGAAATCCTTGCGGATCACCGGCAGCTTGCATGCCGCCCGAGCCTGTTGCAGATACGCATCGGCGCCCTGGAAGTAATCGATGTCGGTGAGCACCGACAGGCAGGTCGCGCCGCCCTTCTCGTAACTTCTGGCAATGTCCGCAGGCACGAAGTTCTCGCGAATCACGCCTTTGCTTGGCGAAGCCTTCTTGATTTCAGCAATGACCGCCGGCTGCTTCGTCTTGGCCTGCTCGATCAATGCCTTGGCAAAACCACGGGGTGCATCGGCCGCCTTGGCCAGGTTTTCCAGCTCCGCCAGGCTCACACGGGCGCTACGCTCGGCGACTTCCTGGACTTTGCGGGCCAGAATATTTTCCAGAACCGTCGGTACACTCATCCCTCATTCTCCACTTTGAATACCGCGGTAAATGCACCCAACTCCTCAAGTTTTTCCCGAGCGAGGCCTGTGTGCAGCGCATCGTGCGCCAGGGCAACGCCTTCTTTCAAACTGCTGGCATGGTCGGCGGCGTACAACGCGGCACCGGCATTGAGCACGATCATCTCGGCGGCTTTCTGACCGTTCTCGGTCTTGCGCTTGCCCAAGGCATCGCGAATCAGCTCAAGGGAAGCCGCCGGGCTTTCCACCGCCAGACCGTGCAGGCTCTGGCTCTTCATCCCCAGGTCTTCGGGTTCGACCCAATACTCGGTGATCTGGTCATTCTTCAATTCCGCCACAAAGGTCGGAGCCGCCAGACTGAACTCGTCCAGGCCATCTTTAGAGTGCACCACCAACACGTGTTTGCTGCCCAGACGTTGCAAAACTTCGGCCAATGGCCGGCACAACGCCTGACTGAACACACCCACCACCTGATGTTTCACACCGGCCGGATTCGTAAGCGGGCCGAGCATGTTGAACAGCGTGCGCAAGCCCAGCTCACGGCGTGGGCCGGCAGCGTGCTTCATGGCACTGTGGTGGGTTTGGGCAAACATGAATCCGATACCGACATTGTCGATGCAGCGTGCCACCTGAACTGGCGTCAGGTTCAGGTAGATACCCGCGGCTTCCAGCAAGTCGGCGCTGCCGCTTTTGCCCGACACCGCACGGTTACCGTGCTTGGCCACGGTGCAACCGGCCGCGGCAACGACAAACGAAGAAGCGGTGGAAACGTTGAAAATGTTCGCACCGTCGCCGCCGGTGCCGACCACATCGACCACGCCGTCGAGGGTATTGAGTTCAACCTTGTCCGCCAACTCGCGCATCGCCGTCACGGCACCGACGATCTCATCGATGCTTTCGCTCTTCATGCGCATGGCCATCATGAACGCACCGATCTGCGCATCCGTGCATTGCCCAGTCATGATTTCGCGCATGACATCGCGCATCTCATCGGTACTGAGGTCGAGGTGGCCGACGATACGGCTCAGGGCTGTCTTGATATCCATGGAAAGTCCTTAGCGCGTGCCGCCGGTTTGTTTGAGGAAGTTGGCGAACAGCTCGTGGCCCTGTTCGGTGAGGATAGACTCAGGGTGGAATTGCACACCTTCGATGTTCAGCGTCTTGTGGCGCAGCCCCATGATCTCGTCGACCGAGCCGTCTTCGAGCTGGGTCCAGGCGGTCAGCTCCAGGCAATCGGGCAGGGTTTCGCGCTTGACGATCAGCGAGTGGTAACGGGTGACCGTCAGCGGGCGATTCAGACCTTCGAATACGCCCTTGTCCTCGTGGAACACCGGGCTGGTCTTACCGTGCATGACTTGACGGGCACGGACCACATCGCCACCAAAGGCTTGCCCGATGGACTGGTGACCCAGGCAAACGCCGAGAATCGGCAGCTTGCCGGCGAAGTGCTTGATCGCTTCGATGGAAATACCGGCTTCGGTCGGGGTGCAAGGACCGGGCGACACGACAATGCGCTCAGGGTTGAGGGCTTCGATTTCGGCAATGGTGAGTTCATCGTTGCGCACGACTTTGACCTGGGAGCCGAGCTCACCGAGGTATTGCACAACGTTGTAAGTAAAAGAGTCGTAGTTATCGATCATCAGCAACATGGCGTTAAGAACCTCTTGAATTTACTGACTTTGAATACAGCCTTCGAATGATTTACCCGCAACGTCCTGCACTTTGTCAGTCGCTGGGGTCGCGCTGCAAAGCGGTTTGTCTTGCGGGAAAAGAAGGCAAAGCGGTAAAGATCCGGTCGGGCCGGCAGAAGGATTCAGGCGCGCCAACGCCAACGGGCGTGTGCCTTGATGACTTGATCCAGAAGTTTGCTGACGATCAACACGGGGAAGGTCTCATTTATACGTCTTGGCACAGTAACTTAGCTGGGCAGAGCGTGCAATATGGGCGATCGACGCGCGTGAAACAATCGACGGGTTCGCGCCGAACGGCAACAGCCTCTATAGTTTTTGGCACCATCGTTTTGCTCACTACAACAATAACAAACGGACTTGCTCATGATCAGACAGACGTTGGCTGTACCGCTTGCCGGCTGCTTGCTCGCCATTGCCTGCACCCAAGCGATCGCGGCGCCCAACCCTTATTCGAATTTCATTGTCTTCGGCGATAGCCTCAACGATGCCGGGCAGTTTACCGATACGGGCGGCCCTCCCGGTTCGACCCTGCGCTTCACCAACCGGACCGGGCCGGTTTACCAGAACGGCAGCGGCGAAGTCTATTCCGCCAACTCGACCCAACTGCTGGGTGACAGGCTCGGGTTTTCACCGGACCAGACGGCTGCTTCAACCTCGGCGGCGCGTGCGAACCTGGGCCTGCCGGATGGCAATAACTGGGCCGTTGGAGGTTACCGCACCGACCAGATCCTCACTTCGATCACGAGCGTATCCGCCACAGGTGAACGCACACGTTCGGGCTATCTGCCGACAAACAACTTCAGCGCCGATCCGAATGCGCTGTATTACATTTCCGGGGGTGGTAACGATTTTCTCCAGGGACTGGTACAAAGTGGCGCTCAGGCGAATGCCGCTGCGGATCGACTGGCAAACAGCGTCCAGGTCTTGCAGGCCGCCGGCGCCCGGTACATTGTGGTATGGCTGCTGCCCGACCTGGGTTTGACGCCCGCCATCAATGGCACGCCCCAGCAGACACCCACCTCACTACTGAGCTCTGCCTTCAACCGGCAACTGGTCACTCGACTGGCAGGGATCGATGCCGAAATCATCCCATTGAACATTCCACTGCTGCTGCAGGAAACCTTCGCCGATCCGGCGCGATTCGGCTTTGCTACAGGCCAGAACCTGACGGCGACCTGTTTCAGCGGTAACAGCTGCACCGAAAACCCTACGTATGGCATCAACAGTGCCACGCCGGATCCCAGCAAGCTGATTTACAACGATGGGGTCCATCCGACCGAGGCCGGGCAAAAACTGATTTCCGACTACGCCTACTCCCTTCTGGCTGCGCCGTGGGAGCTGACATTGCTGCCGGAAATGGCCCACGCTACCTTGCGTGCGCACCAGGACGAACTGCGCAGTCAATGGCAATCGGACTGGGAGAACTGGCAGGCGGTCGGCCAATGGCGCGCGATTGTCGCCGGCGGTGGCCAGCATCTGGATGTCGATAGCCAAAGCAGCGGCGCCAGCGCCGACGGTAGCGGCTACAACCTGAATATCGGCGGCAGCTATCGCCTTAGTGAAGCCTGGCGCGTCGGTGTCGCAGCAGGCTTCTATCGTCAGAACCTGGAAGCAGGCAACAACGATTCGGACTACAAACTCAATAGCTATCTAGCGACCGCCTTCGCCCAGTTCCAGCAGAATCGCTGGTGGGCCGATGCCGCGTTGACCGGTGGCAAACTGGATTACGACAACCTCGAACGCAAATTCGACCTGGGTGCCAGCGAAGGCGCGGAAAAGGGTGATACCGATGGCCATCTCTGGGCCTTCAGTACTCGCCTTGGCTATGACATTGCCCAACCGGGCAGCGAATGGCACCTGTCACCGTTCATCAGCGCCGATTACGCAAAAGCGGAAGTCGACGGCTATTCGGAAAACAGCAACCGCTCCACAGCGCTGACTTTTGATGATCAGACCCGAGACTCGAAACGCCTGGGTGTCGGCTTGCAAGGCAAATACAACTTCACCCGTCAGACCCAAGTGTTTGGCGAATATGCCTACGAGCGTGAATACGAAGATGACGTTCAGAAGGTAAACATCGCCCTCAACAGTCTGCCGGCAAATGACTTCACGCTCGAAGGTTATACGCCGCAGAGCCACTTGAACCGTGTGAGCCTGGGGGTCAGCCACAAGTTGACCGCCGACCTGGCGTTGCGTGGTGATTACTCTTTCCGCAAGGATGATGACTTTACCCAGCAGGGCATCAACGTTGGGGTGACGCTGGATTTCTGACCTTGCGTAAGCGGTTTGTGTAGGAGCTGGCAGGCACAAAAAACGCGCAGCCCTTACAGGCGCCGCGTTTTTTTATGAAGTAAGTACTCATGTGGCGAGCGAGCTTGCTCGCGTTCGGCTGCGCAGCAGTCGTCAGAAGGCCTGCTTCGCAGGCCAGCGGGAGCAAGCTCCCTCGCCACAAAAGCCCGCTCCCACAGGTTTGCGCACTTAGCTTTCCGGGGTTTGCTCGGCCAGGGCCACCGCGCGAAACATGGCGCGGCGCTTGTTCAGGGTTTCTTCCCATTCCAGGGCCGGCACCGAGTCAGCGACGATGCCGCCACCCGCCTGCACGTGCAGTTCGCCGTTCTTGATCACTGCGGTACGGATCGCAATCGCAGTGTCCATGTTGCCGTTCCAGGCGAAGTAACCGACCGCGCCGCCGTAGACGCCACGCTTGACCGGTTCCAGTTCGTCAATGATTTCCATCGCGCGAATCTTCGGCGCGCCAGACAAGGTGCCGGCCGGCAAGATCGCCCGCAGCGCGTCCATCGCCGTCAGCCCGGCCTTCAATTGGCCGGTAACGTTGGACACGATGTGCATCACGTTGGAATAACGCTCGATCACCATCTTCTCGGTGAGTTTCACCGAACCGATTTCCGAAACCCGACCGGTGTCGTTGCGGCCCAGATCGATCAGCATCAAGTGCTCGGCGATTTCCTTGTCGTCCGACAGCAGGTCTTTTTCCAGCGCCACGTCAGCCTCTTCGTTGGCACCTCGCGGACGAGTGCCGGCAATCGGGCGCACGGTGATCAGGTTGTCTTCGACCCGCACCAATACTTCCGGCGAACTGCCGACAACGTGGAAGTCGCCGAAGTTGAAGAAGTACATGTAAGGCGTCGGGTTGAAGCAGCGCAGCGCCCGATACAGATCGATAGGCGCAGCCTTGAAGTCGATCGACATACGCTGGGACGGCACGACCTGCATGCAATCACCGGCCAGGATGTATTCCTTGATGGTGTCGACGGCTTTTTCGTAATCGTTCTGGGTGAAGCTCGAGCGGAACACCGGATCAGCCGATTGCTGTTTGCTGAAGTCCAGGCCTCGGCGCGGGGTGATCGGCTGACGAAGTTGCTCGAGCAGCGCTTGCAGACGCGCCTGACCTTGTTCGAAGGCGTCTTCCTGCGATGGATCGGCCAGGACAATCGCGTGCATTTTGCCGGCGAGGTTGTCGAACACCACCACCGCATCGGACACCATCAGCAGAATGTCCGGTACGCCCAGTGGATCCGGGTTCGGGCATTTGCCCAGACGCTTCTCCACATAGCGCACGCAGTCATAACCGAAGTAGCCCACCAGACCACCATTGAAGCGCGGCAGACCGGCGATGGTCGGCACGTTGTAACGCGCCTTGAAGGCTTCGACAAAGGCCAGCGGGTCTTCAACGTCGTGGCTTTCGATCTCGACGCCGTCGTGGGTCACGCTGACGTGGTGATCGTGAACCCGCAACACGGTGCGGCACGGCAGGCCGATGATCGAATAACGGCCCCATTTCTCACCGCCCTGCACCGACTCCAGCAGGTAGGAATTGGGCTCGTCGGCCAGTTTCAGGTAGATCGACAACGGCGTGTCGAAGTCGGCCAGGGTTTCGCAGGCAAGCGGGATGCGGTTGTAGCCGGCAGCGGCCAAACGCAGGAATTCTTCGCGGATCATGAGGTGCCTCGTGGCTTGAGGGTCTAACGGTCAGGTGTGCAAACGCGCCGGTACGCCGGCCAGGAACAAGTCAGGCGCGCCAACGCCAGCGGGCCAGGGCCTTGATGACTTTCATCCAGAGTTTGCGAGTGACCACCACGATGGCGTTTCCAGGAGGGGATTGAACAGCGTCGGGCAACGTTATCTCAGCGGCCGGATCCAGGCAACCGGGAATTAGTTTGCGCAGATCATCGATCACCAGCGCCGGCGATTCTTCGGCAATCGGCCGACCGTGGTTATAGCCATAACTGAGGGCCACGCATTTGACCCCCGCCGCTTTCGCCGCCAGCACATCGCTGCGCGAGTCGCCGACGAACAACGATTGCGACGCCGGAATGTTGGCCATTTTCATCACGAAAAACAGCGCGGCCGGGTCAGGTTTCTTATTCGGCAGGGTGTCGCCACCGATGATCCATTTGAAGTAACGGCCGATCTTCATCTGATCCAGTAGCGGCGCGACGAAGCGCTCCGGTTTATTGGTGATCAGCGCCATTTCGACGCCTTGTTTGCTCAGCCACTTGAGGGTGTCACGCACGCCGGGGTAAACCACCGTCAGTTCGTGACCGTCCTCATAAAAGCCATTGAACAATTCCAGGGCATGCTCGGCCTCGACCTCATCGACTCCCTCGCCGTCGATGTGGTTAGCCAACGCCCGGCGCACCAGCATGTGCACGCCGTTGCCAACCCACTCGCGCACCGGTTCGATACCGGCAGGTTGACGCCCGAGTTTGAGCAGCATGTTATCCACGGCCGCCGCGAGATCAGGGACCGAATCGACCAGCGTGCCATCCAGATCGAACATCACCAGCCGCGGCAGACGCCCGGGGAACAGCTGCTCAAAGCCACTCATGGGCGAGCCAGCGCCAGTTCGGAGCGCATTTTTTCAATCACTTCCTGGTAGTTCGGCGCATTGAAGATCGCCGAACCGGCCACGAAGGTGTCGGCGCCAGCAGCAGCGATTTCACGAATATTGTTCACGTTCACCCCACCGTCGATTTCCAGGCGGATGTCACGACCGGAGGCATCGATCAGCGCCCGCGCTTCACGCAGTTTGTCGAGGGTGCCGGGAATGAACTTCTGCCCGCCGAAACCCGGGTTGACGCTCATCAGGAGGATCATGTCGACCTTGTCCATCACGTACTTGAGCACGTCCAGCGGGGTCGCCGGGTTGAACACCAGGCCGGCCTTGCAGCCGCCTTCGCGGATCAGTTGCAGGGAACGATCGACGTGCTGCGTGGCTTCCGGGTGGAAGGTAATGTAGGTCGCACCGGCTTCGATGAAGTCACCGACGATGCGGTCCACTGGGCTGACCATCAAATGCGCGTCGATCGGCGCAGTTACGCCGTACTTGCGTAGCGCGGCACATACCATCGGGCCGATGGTCAGGTTGGGCACGTAGTGGTTGTCCATGACATCAAAGTGCACGAAGTCGGCACCGGCGGCCAGGACGTTGTCCACTTCCTCGCCCAGGCGGGCGAAGTCGGCGGAGAGAATCGACGGAGCAATGACGAAGGGCTGCATGACGCACCTTTTTTGAGCAGAATCACGATGGCGCGCATTGTATACCTCATGCTTTGACGCGCGCACCGTGCTGCGATGATTGGGCTCTAATAGGCCGCCCGGTAGATCTTCTCGATATCGACGGCGCTCAGCTTGCGCGGATTATTGCGCATCAGGCGCTCGATACCGGCGGCTTCCACAGCCATGGCCGGGATCGCATCCTCGGGCACCCCGAAACTGCGCAGGCCCAGCGGGATTTCCACCGCGGCGCACAGCTCGGTCATCGCCTCCACGGCTTTGTCCGCCGCTTCATTGGCGCTCAGATGAGCAGTCTTCACCCCCATGGCCTCGGCAATATCCTGCATGCGCTCCACGCAAGCCATCTTGTTCCAGGTCATGACATACGGCAGCAGCAAGGCATTACTGACGCCATGGGCAATGTTGAAACGCCCACCCAGCGGATACGCCAACGCATGCACTGCGCCGACCCCGGCATTGCCGAACGCCATGCCGGCCATCAGGCTGGCGGTGGCCATATCTTCGCGAGCTTGCAGGTGGGATGGATTGGCGTAGGCCTTGGGCAGCGCCTGGGTAATCAGCTTGATCGCGCCAATGGCCAGGGCATCGGTGATTGGCGAGGCATTGAGCGACAGGTAGGACTCGATGGCGTGCACCAGCGCATCGACGCCACTGGCAGCGGTGACACTGCGCGGGCAGGTCAGGGTCATTTGCGGGCTGACCAGTGCCACGTCCGGCAACAGGTAATCACTGATAATGCCCTTCTTCAGCTGCGCAACCTTGTCGGAGAGAATGGCCACGTTGGTCACTTCCGAACCGGTGCCAGCGGTGGTCGGGATGGCGATCAGCGGCGGGCCTTTGCGCGGCACCTGATCGATGCCGAACAAGTCTTCCAGGGCGCCGTGGTAACCGGCATAGGCTGCAACACTCTTGGCGATGTCGATGGCACTGCCGCCACCGAGGCCGATCAGCCCGTCATGCCCGCCTTCACGGTAAACCCGCATGCAATCTTCGACGATGGCGATTTCCGGATCCGGCAACACCCGGTCGAAAATCTCGTAACTGCGCTCGCCCAGCTGCGCCAGCGCCAGCTCTACCGTACCGGACTTGACCAGTGCGGCGTCGGTGACGATCAACGGGTTGTCAACATCCAGGCGTGTGAGTTCAGCGGCCAGTTGCTCGATGGCACCTGCGCCGGTGATCAGTTTGTGAGCGATTTTGAAAGAGGAAAGACTCATGTGCGCAGCCTCTTATAGATAGGGGAGCTGGGCACAATAGTAGCTGGGGATTGGGGTTTGTCTGCTATTCAGGTCATGAATAACCATGCCCGCAACCTACCGATCGTTCCCATGCTCCGCGTGGGAATGCCTCAACGGACGCTCCGCGTTCGGCTCTCGATGGGACGCGGAGCGTCCCGGGCTGCATTCCC
>NZ_AKJB01000131.1:0-18540 GCF_000282555.1 Pseudomonas sp. GM102
CTCGCTCCCACAGGGTTGTGGGTTCAGTCGTCGATTGGTGTCAGGCACCGCGCAAACAATTGCTGGATCGGCTGCATACGCTGGCTATAACGCTGCAGCAACACGATCTCCCGATAGAACGTCAGTTCGCCCAATTCGATCACCCTCACCCTGGCGCCGTGTTCAAGCCACAGTCCGGCCTTGGGCAGCAGCGATACCCCCAATCCGCACTCAACCATTTTCACGATGGCTTCCAGTTCATCCAGTTCCAGCGCGACCTGCACGTCGATCTGCTGCTCGCGCAGAAACCGCGTCACCAATCGCCCACCGAATGAATTGCGGTCGTAACGCACGTGCGGATGCGCGGCGAGCAATTGCAGCGGATCATCCCCCTCAAGCGCTGCCGGAACGACCAGCACGAACGGCTCCTTGCGAATCACCTGTGCCGACAACTCCTTGGGCAAGTCGAATGGCGGCTTGATCAGGATGGCCAGATCCACTTCGCCGGTATCCACCTGACTCAACAGATTCAGCGACACACCGGGCACCAGCTTCGGCTCCAGCAGCGGTGCCTGTTGACGCAATCGTAACAGCGCCTGGGGCAACAGCCCGGTCTGGGCCGTGGCTACCGCACCAATCTTCAACGCGCCGCGATACTCGCTGACATCATCGCTGACGGCCATGCGGCTGAAAGTTTCCAGCATTTCCCTGGCCATCGGCAACGCGCGCTGCCCCGCCGCATTGAGAATCGCCTGACGTCCGGTGCGATCGAACAGGCGTATGCCCAATGCCTGTTCGAGGTTGCGGATCTGCGCGCTGACCGCCGACTGGGTCAGACCGATGTGCATGCCTGCCGCTGCGAACGTGCCATAACGCGTCACGGCAATGAAGGTTTTCAGTTCCCGCAGCATGCGGCTCTCCAATTGATCGAAATAATTTGAGCTCGTCGCAAAAACTATCGTCTTTCAATCAAAAAGCACAGAGCTAAACTCGATCCCAACCCAACCTGTCGAGGTACCTCCGATGCAACTGTCCCCTTTTCACTTGGCTATCCCGGTTTATGACTTGGCCGCCGCCCGACGTTTCTATGGCGAAGTATTCGGTCTGGAAGAAGGTCGCTCCAGCGACCATTGGGTCGATTTCAATTTCTTCGGCCATCAACTGGTCATTCACCTGGCGCCGAAAAACGCCTCTCAGGAAGCGGCCCACACCAATGCCGTGGATGGACATAACGTACCGGTTCCGCACTTTGGCGTTGTGCTGGGCATGGAGGAATGGGAAAACCTCGCCGATCGATTGAAGTCTCTGGGCACCCGTTTTGTGATCGAGCCGGGTATCCGCTTCCAGGGACTGGTGGGCGAACAGGCCACGATGTTTCTCTTCGACCCCTGCGGCAACGCCCTGGAGTTCAAGGCGTTCAAGAACATCGACCAGTTGTTCGCCAAATGATCGGCCGTGCTCTTGATGCCACCGCTCTCAGCGAGGCAGTAACCCATGGCGAGACGAGCGCTGCGGCCATCGCGGAGCACTTTCTTGAGTGCATTCAGACGCTGGAGCCGGACATCCAGGCCTTCGTCTCGTTCGATGCCCGCCAGGTGCGTACCGCTGCCGCACAATGCCCCGGCCAGGGCTTGCTGGCCGGAGTACCGGTGGGGATCAAGGACATCTTCGACAGCGCCGACCATCCCACGCAATTTCATTCGCCCATTTACGCCGGCCATCAACCGTCCCGGGACGCCCACGTGGTAACGCTGCTGCGCCAGGCCGGAGCACTGATCATGGGCAAGACCCACACCACCGAATTTGCGTACATGCACACCGGTCCGACCCGCAATCCCCACAACCTCGCCTGCACGCCGGGCAGTTCCAGCGCTGGCTCGGCGGCCGGGATGGCAGCGGGCTTCTTTGCCCTGGCACTGGGTACCCAGACGGCTGGCTCGTTGCTCAAGCCGGCGTCCTACTGCGGCCTCTTCGCCTTCAAGCCATCGTTGGGCCTGGTTTCGCTGGAAGGTGTAAAACCGCTGGCGCCGAGCTTCGACACCGTGGGTTGGTATGGACGATCAGTGCGCGATCTGCACCTCGTGGCGAGAGTGTTGATTCCTGGCTTCGTAGTACCTGACGTCGAGCGGCGTCCGCTGCAATTGGGTTTCTGCCGTACATCGCGCTGGGACCAAGTGGACCCCGAGGTGGCCCACGCGCTGGAACTGGCAGTGGATCAGTTGCGCGGCGCCGGCCATCACGTCAGCGAGGTGCAGTTGCCGGATGAGTTTGCCGGTGTGTTCGACGACCATCAGTTGATCAACGATTGCGAAGGTGCCCGCTCGCTGGCGAAGGAATTTCAACAACACCGGGCACAATTGAGCCCTTCGACACTGGCCATGTTCGAGCGAGCGGCGGCGACAACATGGGAACAGGAATCTGCTGCCAAGGCGCGCCTGGCCAATCTTGCCCCGCGTTTGAATGAGCTTTGCCACCCCTTCGACGCCATGCTTGGCGCCACTTGCGCGATGGTCGCGCCGATGGGCCTGGAAAGCACCGGGCCGTCGGACTTCATCAAGTTCTGGGGGGCGTTCGGCTGGCCGCAAGTCAATATTCCGCTGATTCGCGCCGAAGGCAGTCTACCGATCGGATTACAGATGATCGGGCGGTTCAGAGACGATGGCCGGCTGTTGCGAACAGCCGGGCACGTTGCAGCGGTCTTGCAAGACGCCACTCAACAATGACGAGCGTCGAACTGTCGGTCGCGTATCGCCTTATCGACCAGAGCCAGCAAATTTTCCGCTGTCTGGTGTAGCCGAGGATCAAACTCGATCTGCCCGATACTGAAGCGAATGTCATAGCCATGATGCGCCGTGGCATTGCGTTCCTTGAGTATTTCTTCGAGGCGCGCTCTGATCGCGGCGATTTCCACGGTATCGGCGCCGGTCAACAAGGCAGCAAATTCATCGCTGCCGAGCCGGCCGATCACATCGCTCTCGCGAAAGGCGATGCGTAACACATCGGCGAAGGTTTTCAGGGCATCGTCGCCCTCTGCACGACCGTACAGCTGATTGATGCGCTTGAAGTCATCAAGGTCGAAAAACAGCAGCGTCGCGGGTATGCCCAACTGCTGACAAGCCTCTAGCGCCAACCGAGCCAAAGCCTCGAAGCCATGACGATTGGAGAGCAGCGTCAACTCATCCATGCTCGCCATCTGCACGCCCATCAGCTCTTGCTCGGCCTTGCGCGCCAAGTCGCGCAATACATCGCGATCCTGCACTGCGCTGTCGAGAACGTTCGGCGCACGCAGGTCTGCACCAGCGCCGGGTTTGATCGGTTTGCCTGGGGTTAACATCACTCACTCCTTGATGGATATGAACGTTAGAGTCGTTCACACCCGGTATGACTCCCTATAAACGCGCCGCTGGTCAGCTACCTGCCAGTGGACACGGCCCTCCAGCATCGGCCCAGAGTTTGAACTGGGTGACGAAAATATCGTGGGGCACTGGCACCGGTGCCCGTCCCTCACCCGGACGCCAGCCCCAGAGCACCAGCTTGTCCTCGCTGACGTGCTTGATCAGTGCCGCAAAATCACGATCGCCATTGCTGGAACGGTCCTTGATCATCGCGCACAACTTGTCGGGTGGCAGGCCGATCCAGGCCATTTTGTGTGCGGCTGGCGGCAGGCTCCAATGCGGCGCCCCGGGCGGTGCATGAGGCCCATAACTGGCCGGCGGATTGCTTTCGGCATGACAGGTAGCACATGGCAAACCGGCCGAACCCTTGCCATCCATGCCGCGAACCACGTTCATTGCGTGAGGCACGCCGGCGTCGAACTGCAACGGCGAATCGCCGGGGATATGACAGTTCTGACAACGCGGGCTCTGGAACACCTTCTGCACCGTGTCGAACGCCTTCACCGCCGCTTTATCGTCAGCGAACAGGTCCGAGGCATAACCACTCAACCCGATCAACACCACCGCACCAAGAACCAGATGTCGTCTCATCTCACACCCCCGACAGTTGCAACGGCAGTTCCCGCAGGCGCTGCCCGGTCAGGGCAAACACTGCATTCGCCACTGCCGGCGCCACCGGCGGTACACCGACCTCGCCGATGCCACCGGGCTTGTCGCTACTGGGGACGATATGCACCTCGACCACCGGCATCTCGTTCAGGCGCAGCACCTGATAGTCGTGATAATTGGACTGCTCCACCTGACCGTCCTTGAACGTCAGTTTGCTGTGCAAGGTAAAACTGAGACCAAAGGTGATGCCTGACTCCATCTGCGCGGCGATGCTCTGCGGATTGACCGCAATGCCGCAGTCCACCGCGCACACCACCCGGTGTACGCGAATCGCCAGGTTGTCCTGCGACACCTCAGCCACCTGAGCGACATAGCTGCCGAACGATTCGTGCACCGCCACGCCCAATGCGTGGCCGTCCGGCAACGGTGCTTTCCAGTTGGCTTTCTCCACCGCCAGATTCAGCACGCCCAAATGCCGTGGATGCGCCTTGAGCAAGGCGCGTCGGTATTCCACCGGATCCTTGCCGGCCGCGTCTGCCAACTCATCGATCAACGACTCCATGACAAATGCCGTGTGGGTGTGCCCCACCGAACGCAGCCACAGCACACTGATGCCGGTTTGCGGTGAATGCAGTTCGACCTGGTGGTTGGCCAGCCCCTCAAGATAAGGGCTGTCGGCCACGCCTTCGACGGAGGTTTTGTCGATGCCATCCTTGACCATGGTCGCCGCGAACGACGTACCCGTCAGGATCGACTGCCCGACCAGCACATGCTTCCAGGCCATTGGCATGCCGTCGGCACCCAGCCCGATGCGCGCCTGATGCAAGAACGCCGAGCGGTAGTAACCGCCGCGAATGTCATCCTCTCGGGCCCAGACGGTTTTCACCGGCCCGCCCGCGGCCTTGGCGACGTACACGGCTTCGCTGACAAAATCCGAGGTCGGATTGGCCCGACGCCCGAAGCCGCCGCCGAGGAATTGGGTGTGGATCTCTACCTGTTCGGGTTTGAGCCCGGTGATCTTCCCCGCGATCATCTGATCCAGCGTCTGAAACTGCGTGCCGGTCCAGATTTCGCATTTGTCCTTGGAGATTTTCACTGTGCAATTGAGCGGCTCCATCGGCGCGTGGGCCAGGTACGGCACACTGTATTCAGCCTCAATCGTCTTCGCCGCTTTGCCTAGCGTCGCTGTCGCATCCCCGGCCTGACTGGCGGAAGTGCCGGGGGTGGCGGCGAGTTTACGGAAGCTTTCCAGCAGCTGTTGACTGTCGAGCCCGGCGTTCGGCCCCAAATCCCATTCGACCTTCAGCGCATCGCGCCCCAGCTTCGCCGCCCAATAATGATCGGCAATCACCGCGACACCCGTGGGCACCTGCACCACTTTGTGCACGCCCGGCACCGCCAGCGCCTCGGCGCCTTCGAAGGATTTGACGCTGCCGCCGAACACCGGCGGGCGAGCGACCATCGCCGTCATGAGCCCGTCGAATTGCACGTCCATGCCGAACTTCGCCTGCCCGGTGATTTTCTCCGGGGTGTCGAGACGCTTGGTGGGTTTGCCGATGACCTTCCAGTCCTTGGCCTCCTTGAACTTGATCGAAGCCGGATCCGGCACCGGCAGCTTGCCAGCGTCATCCGCCAATTCGCCGTAAGTGGCGCGCTTGTCGCCGGCCATGACCACACCCGATTCGGTGCGGATCTGCGAAGGCGCCACGTCGAATCGCTTGGCCGCCGCCTCGATCAGCATCAAGCGCGCCGCCGCTCCGGCCTGGCGATAGCGGTCGAACTCCATCCAGGTCGACGTCGAACCGCCGGTGATCTGCATCCCGCCAAACGCCGGCAGGCCATAATCGGCCGACGAGGCCGGTGCATGTTCGACACGGATTTTCGACCAATCGGCATCCAGCTCTTCGGCGATCAACATGGTCAGGCCGGTCCAGATGCCCTGGCCCATTTCCGAATGGCCGAGCAGCACGGTGATGCTGTTGTCGTTGCCAATGCGTAAAAAGGCATTGGGGGCGAAGACGTTTCCTTGATTCTCGGCGCCGAGGGCAAAGCGATTGGCACCCGGGATGACAAACGCCACCACCAGACCGCCGCCCAACACTGCGCTGCCCTTGAGAAAACCGCGACGCGAGACAGGGTTGATTCTGTTCATGGGTCAGGTTCCTTCGACGTGGGATCAACCGATCTCGGCGGCGCGTTTGACCGCGGCGCGGATTCTTGGGTAGGTGCCGCAGCGGCAAATGTTGCCGGACAGCGCCTGGTCGATGTCACTGTCGGTGGGCTTGGGGATCTTCGCCAGCAGCGCTGCCGCCGACATGATCTGCCCCGACTGGCAATAACCGCACTGGACCACGTCGAGTTCGGCCCAGGCTTGCTGAACCGGGTGCGAGCCATCAGCGGACAAACCTTCGATGGTGAGAATTTTCTGCCCATGAGCCACCGCCGTGGCGGGCGTTATGCAGGAGCGCAGCGGCGCGCCGTCGACGTGTACGGTGCAGGCGCCACACTGGGCCATGCCACAACCGAATTTGGTGCCCGTCAGGTGCGCGACATCGCGCAGCACCCAGAGCAACGGCATGTCCGCCGGGACATCCAGTTCCTGGTCCTTGCCATTGATATTAAGGGTCAGCATTGCGGGTTTCCTCAGACTCACGGTGTTCTGAAGGGGCGCCTCTGCCTCGGCGCCATCATTATTGTGTAGGAGCGAGGCTTGCCCGCGAAGGCGTCTTTGCTGTCACACCGCGTTATCGTTCTTCGCGGGCAAGCCTCGCTCCTACAAGGTCGGCGGGTTACGCGCGCCTTGGGTTATCCCTACAGCTAAGCGCAATTTGACCCACAAGCCATGTTCATCGACCACCGGTCGCTGCTACGCGGATTGATCGAAAGTTGGCCTGGGAGCACCTAAAAGCAAACCAATATCATTTGCGAGACTTCCGGCCATTTGCTTTAATCGCGACCAATTCTTATTTGCACCCGCGACGCCGGTCGCCATGGACGTGTGCTCCCAATGACAATCGCCGACTTTTCTTCGGTTCAAAACCTCTATACCTGCCACCACCAATGGCTGTACGAGTTGTTGCGTCGACGCCTCAGCAACGCGATGGATGCCGCGGATCTCGCTCATGACACCTTCATGCGAGTACTCAAGCGGCCACAGGCGTTTGACTGCGACGTTCGAGAGCGCTCCTACCTGGCGACCATTGCTCGCGGTTTGTGCATTGATCACTGGCGTCGTCGGCAGTTGGAACACGCCTGGCTGCAGACCCTCGCCGCACGCCCTCCCGCCTTGCAACCGTCACCGGAACAACGGGCGATCATTGTCGAGACCCTGCACGAAGTGGACGCCCTGCTACAACGCTTGCCCAAACGAGTCAGCGATGCATTTATCCTGGCTCAGTTGCACGGCATGCCCTATCGACTCATCGCCAGCGAGATCGGCGTGAGCGAGCGCATGGTCAAGAAGTACCTGGCCCAGGCCATGATGCACTGCGCGATCCTCGAAGCCGAACTCGATGGGTTGCTGATTGAATAACCCCATGCCCGCCGTCCCCTTGAAAAAACTCAGCCATGCCAGCCTCGAGCAAGCGGCTCAGTGGTATGTGCAACTCCACGACCCACAAGTAGCCGACCACGAACGCCTGCGCTGGCAGGATTGGCTGGCTCAAAGTACTGACCATCAGGACGCCTGGCGCTACATCGAACGGGTCGGGCAACGCTTCACCCCGCTGCAACACGACAGCGAACAACAGGCTGTAAGCCAGGTCCTGCGCAGCACCGGGCGCTCGCCAATCAGTCGCCGCCAGACCCTCAAGAGCCTGTTGATCCTCACCGCTGGCAGCCTGACGGGATGGGCCGCCTGGCGCGGCACGCCGCTGCCGGAAACGCTCGGGCGGTTCACTGCCAACCTCGCGACCGACACCGGGGAAACCCGCGAAACCGTGCTCAACGATGGCAGCCGGATCTGGCTGAATGCACTCAGTGCACTGAATGTCCGCTTCGATGCCACGCAACGTTTGCTGCAGTTGCAGCGCGGCGAAGTGTTGATCGACACCGCCAAGGACCCCGGCCGACCGTTTTTGGTGGAAACCGCCCAAGGGCAACTGCGGGCGCTGGGTACCCGCTTCAGTGTTCGCCAGGAGGATCGACAGACGTTGCTGAACGTCTATGAAGGCGCGGTTGAAGTTCGCACCCGCCAAGGCGCGGTACAGGTTGTCGAGGCTGGTCGGCAACTGGCGTTCAGCGACAGCGCAATGGCGCTGAGCACCGCCGCAAGCCCCTCACGGGAAGCCTGGCGTCATGGCCTGCTGCTGGCAGACAACCTGCCACTGGGCCAGTTGATCGACGAATTGAATCGCTACCGTCCGGGGCATTTGCACTGCGACCCGGAAGTCGCCGAGCTGCCGGTCATGGGCTCGTTCCCGCTCAAAGACACCGATCAGGCATTGCGCCTGCTGGAAGCGGCATTGCCGATCCGGGTGCAAAAAACCTTCGCCTGGTGGGTCAGCGTCGGCCCGAAAGTCTGAGTGGAAAAAACTCTTTTTCGGCAACGGGTTCCCTTTTGCCTTTCTCGTTCGGTTAACCCCTCAGAAGCACCTCACATTGCCGATCGAACTGATTCCAGGGAACGCCATGTCACGCAACGCCTTCACCCGCACTCGTTTTGCCCTGCGCCCCTTGGCGCTGGCTCTCCCGGCTGCATTTCTGAGCTTTTCGGCACCGTTCGCTCAAGCAGACACCACGGGCGCCAGTGAACAGTCCAGCCCCCGGACACGCCATTACGCGATAGCAGCGGGACCGTTGGCCAGCGTACTCAATCGCTTCGCCGAGCAGAGCGGAGTCTTCCTCGCCGGTCACAACGACCTCGCGGCCGGCAAGCGCAGCCCCGGCCTCGATGGCGACTACACCGACTCGCAAGCGTTGCAGCGACTGTTGCAAGGCAGCGGCCTGCAAGCCAACCCCCAGGGCAACGGCGGCTATGTGTTGCAAGCAGTACCTGCCTCGCAAGGTGCACTGGAACTGGACGCCACGAACATTTCCGGTCAGGGGCTGGGCGCCACCACTGAAGACACTCATTCCTACACCACCGGTTCGACGTCTTCGGCTACAGGCCTGCCGCTGTCCCTGCGCGAAACACCGCAGTCGGTGACCGTCATCACCCGTCAGCAAATGGACGACCAGGGTTCCACCAGCATCGCCGACACCCTGCGCCGCGCCCCCGGCATCAGCGTGCAGAACTACGACAGCGAACGCTGGGAGTTTTCCAGCCGTGGCCTGCCGATCACCAACTTCCAGTACGACGGCGTCAATACCGACTATGACGGTGTCTACGATTACGGCACCACCAGCACTGACATGGCGACCTTCGACCGCGTGGAAATCATCAAAGGCGCAACGGGCCTGATGACCGGTTCGGGCGATCCCTCGGCCACCGTCAACCTGATCCGCAAGCGTCCGACCAAAGAGTTCAAGGCATCGATTGCCGGCACGGTCGGCTCCTGGGACAACTATCGCAGCGAAGGTGACATTTCCGGCCCGCTGACCGAAAGCGGCAACGTGCGCGGGCGGTTCGTCGGGGTCTATCAAGATCGCAGCGCCTACATGGATCACTACCAGAACACCAAGGACATCGCCTACGGCATCCTTGAAGCGGACCTGACCCCAGACACCCTGCTGACCTTCGGCATGGACCAGCAAAATACCCGTTCACGCGGCGCCAGCTGGACCGGTTTCCCGATGTACTCCAGCGACGGCTCGCGCACCAACTTCTCTCGTTCCTTCAACCCGGCCACCGACTGGAGCCGTCGTGACTTCACCAACCAGACGATTTTCGCCTCGGTGGAACAACGACTGGCCAACGACTGGACGCTGAAAGTCAGCTACGACCGCAAACACCGCCAGCACGACACCCTGCTCGGCTCGGCCAGCGGTGGTAATCCAGACCCGGTCACCGGTAACGGCATGTTCATGTACATGGGCAAGTTCAAGGGCGATCAGGTTCAGGACAACATCGACATCAACCTCACCGGCCCTTTCAGCCTGTTCGGTCGCGAGCATGATTTGATCGCCGGTTTCATGTCGATGAACGCCCGCCAGGACATTCCAGTGCACGGTTCGGTCTATCCGGCCCTGGACGGCAGCGTCTTCGACTGGCGCGGCGAGTTCCCCAAGCCGGACATCCCGCGCATCGGCGATAACGACATCGTCCAGCGCCAGACCGGCGCCTACCTGGCCACCCGGCTCAAGCCCACCGATGATCTGTCGGTGATCCTCGGCGGCCGGGTCAGCGACTTCAAGGGCAGCGACCACCTCGACTACAGCGATCCGAACACGCCCGACGTGCGCGACGGTTATCGCCAGACTGGCGTAGTCACCCCTTACGCCGGGCTGATCTACGACCTCAACGATACTTATTCGCTGTACACCAGTTACACCAGCATCTATCAGCCGCAAATGAGCAAGGACGCCGCGCGCCAACTGCTCGACCCGGTGGAAGGCGACAGCTACGAAGCCGGCATCAAGGCCGAATACTTTGGTGGGCGCCTCAATGCCAGTTTCGCGGTGTTCCGCATTGAACAGGACAACATCGCCCAGTACGTCAGCGGCTTCGAGACCGAGTCGGTGTACACGGCCGTTCAGGGCGCGACCACCAAAGGCTTCGAGTTCGAACTGGCCGGTGAAGTGATGGAAGGCTGGAACCTGTCGGCCGGTTACACCTATAACCATACCCGCGATGCCAAAGGCGATTACGTCTACGGCTCGGTACTGCAAACCACCGCCCCGGAACAAGTGGTGCGCGTCTTCAGCACCTATCGACTGCCCGGTGCATGGGAAAACCTGACCGTCGGCGGCGGTGTGAACTGGCAAAGCGAGTTTTTCGGCAACGTGTTCCAGCCCAACCCCGCCGACACCGTCAACTTCGGCCAGTACTCACGCATCACCCAGGACAGCTACTACCTGGTGGACCTGATGGCACGCTATCGCTTCAACGATCACCTGAGCGCGACTGTCAACGTCAAGAACCTGTTCGACAAGACCTATTACACCGGACTCGGCAATTTCGGCACCGGGTTCTACGGCGAACCGCGCAGCCTGCAACTGACGACCAAGTGGGACTTCTGAGCCCTGCTTCAACGGCTGCCGAAGGATCGGCAGCCGTTTTCTTGTGAGTTGTCGATCTACGGCGCCACCGGGTGACCACAGGCTGACTACGCTGATAATCCA
This sequence comes from Pseudomonas sp. GM102, assembly GCF_000282555.1. Classification (NCBI taxonomy): domain Bacteria; kingdom Pseudomonadati; phylum Pseudomonadota; class Gammaproteobacteria; order Pseudomonadales; family Pseudomonadaceae; genus Pseudomonas; species Pseudomonas sp. GM102. The sequence goes on from NZ_AKJB01000131.1 coordinate 11,205, forward strand.
GAGTGATTAACCCGCAGAGGAGCACCGCCATGCACCGCGTTCAAAAACTCACGCCTTGCCTGTGGTTCGACGATCAGGCCGAGGAAGCCGCGAAGTTTTACTGCGCGATCTTCGATCATTCAAAAATCATCGGCATCACCCATTACGGCAAGGCCGGTGAGGAAATCCATGGCCGGCCGGAAGGTTCGGTGATGACCGTCAGTTTCGAGCTCGATGGGCAGAGCTTCACCGGCCTTAACGGTGGCCCGGTGTTCAAGTTCAATGAGGCGATCTCATTCCAGGTCAATTGCCACACTCAGGAGGAAGTCGACCACTTCTGGGGGCGTCTGTCTGCGAGCGGTCCCGTTGAAGCCCAGCAATGCGGCTGGCTCAAGGACAAATTCGGCGTGTCGTGGCAGGTCGTGCCGGTCGTTCTGATGGACATGATGAAAGACCCCGACACAGCCAAATCCCAGCGCGCCATGGCGGCAATGCTGCAAATGAAAAAACTCGACATCGCCACGCTGCAACGAGCCTTTGACGGCGAGAACTAATACACTCCGAAGCAGAACCGCCGAGGACACCTTGATGAAGCACACCGTCGCCAAAGATGCAGACAAAGCCCCGCGCTTCTGGCGCGACGACGCCCTGCCCTTCATCGAGGCCCGTTCCATCGCCGACGGTCGCGAGGTCTGCTACAGCCGCCATTCTCACGCGCATTTTTCCATCGGGGCAATCACCGCCGGGCGCAGCACCTATATTCACGAGCAATCGGAGTTTCAGGTCAGTGCCGGCACCGTGGTGCTGATGAATCCGGGCGATGTGCATGCCTGCAATCCGATCGACGACCAGCCGTGGTCGTACCTGATGCTGTACGTCGAGACGCCCTGGCTGACCGATTTACAGCATCAGCTCGGCTTCAGCCAGGACTCGGCGTTTCGCCGATTCTCCATCACCCACAATCGTGACATCGAGCTGTTCGCCGGGCTGAAGAATCTGTACGAGGTATTGGTCGATCCGCAGCAAGACGTGTTGTACAAGCACAGCGCGGCGGTGGAGTTTTTCACCGAGGTGCAACAGCGGCTCAACCCCGTCGATGAACCGCTGCGCGAACCCAATTTCAAGCTGGAACGGGCTGCCGACTATATCCGCGACAACTGCACGCAAATGCTCAAGCTCGAAGACATTTGCGAGGCGGCGCAACTGTCGCCGTCCTACCTGATCCGCGCCTTCAAACAGCATTACGGCATGACGCCTCATGCGTTCCTGGTCAACCGGCGCATCCAGTTCGCCCGGGATCGACTGCGCAGCGGCAAGTTAATCGCCGATGTGGCGCTGGAAGCGGGGTTTGCCGACCAGGCGCATTTTCAACGTGCGTTCAAACAGCATCTGGCGGCGACACCGGGGCAGTATCGCGGTTGATGCCCAACTTCTGTGGCGAGGGAGCTTGCTCCCGCCGGGCTGCGAAGCGGCCCCAGAATCTCAGCGCCTGCTGCGCAGTCGAGCGGGAGCAAGCTCCCTCGCCACAAAAAGCACTCTGGCTACAACAGTGGGTTTGACTCAAGGCAACAACAAATACCCCGCACTCACCGCCAGCAACAACGCCATGACCCGATTGAACAGGCGCATCCCCGCCGGGTTACTCAGATAGCCGCGCAAAAACGTCCCGGCATACGCCCAGCACCCCACCGACAAGTAGCAGATCACCAGATACACCGCCGCAAACTGCCACACCAACCGCGCCTCGCCGTCGGCGACAAACGCGCCCATCCCCGCCACGCAGGCCAGCCAGGCTTTCGGGTTGAGCCATTGCATCACCGCGCCATACAGCATCGACGGCGCCCGACCTGACTCCTTGGCATCGAGCTGACCATTATCAGTGGCCAATTTGAAAGCCATGAACAACAGAAACGCCACGCCGGCCAATTGCACCACTTGTGTCATGAACGGCCACAGTTTCAGCAGTTCATGCAGCCCCAACCCCATCAGCACCAGCAGTAACACGAACCCCAGGGTCGCTCCGGCCACATGCCGCTGACTGGCGCGAAAGCCGAACTGCGCTCCGGAGCTCAACGCTACGATGTTCACCGGACCAGGGGTAATGGAAGCGGCCAGCGCAAACGCGGCCATGGAAAGAACCAGACTCATTGCATACCTTCTTCAATTCAGTTGAACCAGGCCTCAAGGTAAAGAGCCGCCCGCGCGACGTATTGAAGAAAACTCCCCTCTGCGTCATTGCAAGCCTGTCGGGGCCTATACTTCAAGAGTTGGCACACTCGAAGCGACATGCAATCGTGTTTGATGTATGGGGTGGCGCGTCGAGTGATCGTTCACGCAGGCCGCGGCCTGCCTTCGTCGTAGGGAGGAGAAGATCATGGCGCGTAAATACATCGACTGCCGCGAGTTTCCAAGTGATTCCAAATGCTCGGTCGCGCTGTCCGCAGACTCTGAAAACGAACTGCTCGAGGCCGCCGCACAGCATGCGGTCAGCGTTCACAAGCACACCGATTCGCCGGAACTGCGTGCTCAACTGAAGACAATGTTTCACGACGGCACCCCGCCTGTTGAAGCACCGCGTCTCGCTTGATAAGGAGATCCCCCGTAGGAGCAGCCTGCGGCAGCTCCTACGGAGAATTGGGGTGTATGGGAGCGCTTGTTTGATGTCAGGTCTCATTGCCCGGCGCTCGCTCAACGCTCACTTGTGCGCTTCAGAAAGCTCGTTGGCTTGATGGGTTCTTGTCTGCCAGCTCTATGCACTTCAACGCCAGGATCGTGGTGGGGTCAACAATGGCCACGGTGTGCCCATTGATTTCAAACGCCTCGCAATGGTCGAGCACCAAGGGCAATTCCGTGCACCCCAGGATCAGCACCCCCGCCCCCAACTCACACAGGTGTTCGGCCGCCAGCAGCAGTTGCTCTTTGCAGAGCCCTTGGGTAAATCCGGCCTTGATGCCTCGCGGCCCATAGATGGCGTCCATGACCATCGTTTGGTAATCGACGCCAGGCGTGAGGATTTGCAACCCGGCGCGGCGTGCGGCCTGGTGATAAACCTGGCTTTGCACGGTACCTGATGTCGCCAAAAGACCGATCGCCTTACCCGAACCATATTTGTGCACGATCCATTCCACCGTCTCGGTCAGCATGTTCACGATGGGTACCCTCAGGTGCGTCTGAATACGTTCGACGAAAGCATGGGCGGTGTTGCAGGGTATCGCGATGGCGTTTGCGCCCGCGCTTTCGAGTCGCTTGCAGGTCGCATACATCGCCATCGTGGGATCCGTTTCATCTCGTAGCAGATTGGCCGTTCGATCCGGTATTTGCGGGTTTTGCTCGACCACCATTTTGATATGTTCCTGATCCTTCCCCGCAGACGTATGGGCGACCACTTTGCCCATGAAATCCACGGTAGCGGCAGGCCCGACGCCGCCCAGAATGCCCAGTTTGAAAGGGGGACGCCTGGGCTGTCCGCTCTCTAGCGTGGCGAAGTTCGCGTAGATCTCATTGATGTCCAGGACGGCAACCCCTCGACGCTGCAGGTCAGCACAGACCAGCGAAAGCTCTGTCATGCCGGGCAAGATCACCGTGGCTCCCTGCGCCTGCAAGGAGAGGCAAGCCTGGTAAACCGCTTCAAGGGGTACGCCTTCCAGGTGGCCGTCCTTGATGCCGTTCAGACCGTACATGGCCTCCATCAACGCCGATTGCGCTTCTGGATCCGGGTAGACGATCTTGAAATCCTTTTCGAAATGTCGTTCGAACAATCCACAATGGCGGACAAAGTCGGAGGCGATGACACCCAAGGTTGTTTGCGGCTCGACGACATGACTAACGTGCCGGGTCAAAGCGGCCATCATGTCCAACACCGGAATGCCAAGCTCCTCCTGAATTTCAGCGCGGAAGGTATGGCTAGCGAAGCATGGAAGCATCACGGCATCGAAGCCACTTTCCTCGAACGACTTGCACACCTGGAACACATAGAACTTGCGCGAAGTCATGCTCGCTCCGCTGTCCAGGGGCAGCAGCACGTCCTTGAAAGGGTGTTGCTCAAACAGGAAATGGTATCGGCCCTGGTCCTCCAACACCGCTCTGGACTTGACCAATTTATAGAACAGATCGCCCCCGGCCAGTGACCCAAGCCCACCGACAATACCCAGCTTACGGACAACAGAAGCCTTGTTGGTCGACTTCGCTTTAACCTTCATGACGCAACTCCTCAAGCGACCGAAACCGGTTCGGATCGAGACCGTACTGGAGCCTGTGCTTCGCCCTCCTCCACGGGTTCTTCATGGGGTTCGGATTTGGCGACGACGGCCGTTGCGATACTGTTTCCCACAACGTTGGTGGCTGTGCGAGCCATGTCCAGAAACTGGTCAATGCCGATGATCAGCAGCAGGCCTGCTTCAGGAAGATTGAACATCGGCAGCGTCGCAGCGACTACGACGACGGAGGCACGTGCCACACCCGCCATGCCCTTGCTGGTGACCATCAACGTTAAAAGAATCAGCAGTTGCTGGGTAAAGCTGAGGTCGATGTTGTACGCCTGGGCAATGAACATGATGGCGAAGGCCTGGTACATCATCGAACCGTCAAGGTTGAACGAGTAACCCAGGGGCAACACGAAGCTGGACACCCGTTTTGGAGCGCCAAACTTCTCCAGAGCCTCAATCGTTTTTGGGTAAGCGGACTCGCTGCTGGCGGTCGAAAACGCCAAGAGGATAGGCTCGCGAATAAGCTTGCCGAGGTCAAAAACCGATCGTCCGAGGAACACATAGCCTGCGCCGAACAACACGGCCCAAAGAATGACAATCCCCAGGTAAAACTCTGCAATCAGCTTGCCGTAATCAACGAGCAACCCAAGTCCTTGGGTAGTAATGGCAGACGCGATGGCGGCGAAAACACCAATCGGCGCAAAAGCCATCACGTAGTCGGTGATCTTGAACATCACCTTTGCCAACTCCTCGATGGAGTCCGTTATCTTCGTGTAGCCAGCGCGTTTGACACCCGCCAGGGCGAATCCGAAGAACAGCGAAAAGACCACAATTTGCAGGATCTCGTTATTAGCCATGGCCTCGGCAATACTGCGAGGGAACACATGGCTGATGAAGGTCTTGAGACTGAAGTCACCCGTGTTGACTGGCACGGCGGCGGTTGCATGCTGAACAACCTCCATATTCAATCCGGCCCCTGGTTGAAACAGGTTAACCAGCCCCATCCCGATCATGAGTGAGATCACTGAAGCCGTCACGAACCATGCCATCGCCCGCATGCCGATCCTTCCCACGGAACGAGAGTTGCCCATGCTGGCGATGCCACCGACCAGCGTCGCAAATACCAGGGGGGCGATGATCATCTTGATCAAGCGCAGGAAAATGTCGGTGACCATCGAAAAGTAAGCCGCAATTTCCTTGGCACTTTGCTCGCTTCCTGCGAAATGGTGACACGCCCAACCCACAAGCACGCCCAGCACAATGCCAATCGCAATTCGACGTGGAAGCTTATTTTTCTTCACGGAGCTGTCCTCAAGTAGTTATTGGATTTTTTTACTTGGCAGGGTCAATTTGATTCGCCCAATGCTCTGAGGGGCATTGGTGCTGTGCTGATTCTAAGGATCGGATCGATCGGGCATGATGAGTAATCCTGCTAGGCCTATGCGCTTTTGGAATAGTTGGTTAACAGCCGCATTGGCCGGGCGATTCCAACGTAAAATGACGTTCTCACAGCGGGAGATCACGATATGCAAATCAAATGGCTGGATGATCTTCTAGCGATCGCCGAACTGAAAAATTTCTCGCGCGCGGCTGAGGTCCGGTGTGTGACGCAGTCGGCGCTGTCACGCCGTATTCGGTCACTTGAGGAATGGGTCGGCGTCGAGCTTGTGGACCGTGGCACCTATCCCGTCCAGCTCACAGCTGCCGGAGTGACTTTCTGTGAAGAAAGCAGAGAGGCGCTGGCAGGGTTACTGAGATTGCGCTCAACGTTGCGCGAGGTGGAGCGGATGCCGGGACGATCCATCCAGGTTACGGCTGGGCACAGCCTCTCGATGACCTTTCTTCCTAAATGGCTCTCGCAGTTCCAGCAACATAATGAGCAGTTCAATGCACGGGTGGTCGCCGCCAATATTCATGATGCCGTTATCGCGTTAGAGGAAGGCAGTTGCGATTTGATGATGGTCTATCACCACCCTCTTGCACCCATCTTGCTGAACCCTGAGCGTTTCGGCAGCCTGACGCTCGGGCACGATGCTTTCATCCCTTTATGCGCGGCAAACGACAGAGGCGAACCGCTGTTTCGCTTACCCGGCAGCTCCGGCAAGCCGGTCCCCTATCTCGCCTACACCGCAACGACTTTTCTTGGTCGCGTTGCCGACATCGTTATCAAGAACGGCCCTGCACCGGTCGCGCTGGAGCGCTGTTATGAAGCGGATATGGCGATGCTGCTGATGCGCATGGCTATCGAGGGCTACGGCGTGGCCTGGTTGCCACAAAGCGCAGTCATCGACGAAATGGAGCGAGGGCTATTGGTCAGGGCGGGTGGCGAGGAATGGAGTACGCGTCTGGAAATCCGATCGTACTGCGCAATCGCCAATCAGAATCCGACGATGCGCAATCTCTGGAAAACCCTGGAAAGTGCCTCGTTGCGCTTGCCCACTGCTCCGACTCAAGGCGCGTTGACCACAACATAAGTCACATCGCTGCCCTGATACCGCCGCAGTCCAGTTCGCTCTCGGGCCAAAAGTGGCCGGTGGTCGTTGCATTTCGCTCGCCGCCGGGCGTTTGGCTAAGCTGATTAAATCGGGACGAACTGAAACCTGAGTGATAGCGGCCATTAGCGGATCTGGATTGGCATCAAGACGGTAACTCCTAAAGGAGACGACCATGTATGCGGTTATAAGAACCTACCTGGGTGCTGGAGCAAAACAGCTTTTCGATCTTTTAGAAGAGCGCAAGGCCGACGTCGAAGCTACCCTGCGGACAGTGCCTGGCCTGGTAAGCTACACACTGCTGAACACGGGTGATGGCGGTACGGCGGTGACTGTTTGCACGGACAAGGCCGGCAGCGATGCGAGCTTGAAAGTCGCGCGCGACTGGATTCAGAAAAATGCCTCGAATATTCACGCAAACCCGCCGATCGTGACGGAAGGTCCGGTCATTGTGCAGATCAAATAGCGCGCCATTCCAGTTGATCTTACGTTAGGAGGGACAGACCGCGATTCAAGGCGAATGCCGGGCAATCGTGGTCTGTCCCCTGTTTTTCTGTCCCCTGTTTTTCTCTCTGATCCCAACCTGAATGACGAAGGAGATCCCTTGTAGGAGCCAGGCTTGCCGGCGAAGGCGCTCTTAAGGACGCCTCGCCGGCAAGC